>JBJKTB010000307.1:0-3202 GCA_046703345.1 Ignavibacteriaceae bacterium | reverse complement strand
CCATGCTGATATGCATACGCTTTACTTGTATAAAAATTTATTGCCGCAGAAAATCACATTTAATAATACCTCTCCGGTGATCCAGCGGCATACGCATCTCTTCATATCCAACTCTGTATTTTTAATCTAAGCTCCCCCATGCTTTTCGGGCCGTTAATATTTACGGTACTGAAATAAGCTCAATGTTCATATTCTTAATTCAGTCTAATTTTTTTAAGTACAATTTGTTCATAATATTTAAGGTAAATAAATGAAAAAACTCGCTGCTCTAATATTATTCGGTTTGCTGGTCCTCTCAAATAATATTGCATGGGCACAGTATGCGTCACTCGACTCGCTTACGGCTAAAGCGATTGAGTTAAGTCCTAAAATAAAAATGCTTAAAGCAAAGATGGACGCCGCCGAATATAAAATCCCGCAGATGTCTAATCTCCCTGATCCTATGCTTACTCTAGGTCTGATGAATCTTCCTACAAACTCATTCTCTTTTACGCAGGAAGCTATGACGGGAAAAGTGATCGGGCTCTCGCAAAAATTTCCGTTTCCCGGAAAGCTGAATACGATGGGCAAGGTCTCTCAAAAGAACACTGATATAATCGCTCAGGAAATTGACGACGCTAAGAATGAAATCAAAAAAAATGTATCCGATACTTATTTCGAACTCGCATTTATTCGCAAATCAATTTTCCTGGAAAACGAGAGCAAATCTCTTTTAAAAAGTATAGCTGATGTAGTTAGAACTAAGTATTCTGTAAATACCGCCAGCCAGCAGAATCTGTTAAAAGTTGAGCTTGAAAAAACTAATGTAAACGACAAGCTGGACAACCTGGCGGGACAGGAGGCAGCCCAGCTAGCTGCGTTAAACTCATATTTGTTGAGACCCGCCGGCTCACCGGTTAATATCAACTTTAATTTTGATTTCAGTTTTTTGTCTCTTTCTCAAACTCAGCTTGATTCGCTTGCCGAAACCAACAGACCGTTCCTTAAAGGAATCAATTTGGCCGTGCAGAAGGCTGCATTACAAAAATCTTTGGCTGACTATGATTATTACCCGGACTTTAGTATCGGCGTGCAGTATACTCAAAGAGACAGGCTGGCCCAGACTAATATGAACCTGCATGATCTTGTATCGGTTGTGGTCGGCGTTTCACTCCCCCTTAACTACGGCGGGAAGACAACCGCAAAGGTGGAAGAATCCGAATCTATGCAGGATGTCTACAGACAGCAGTATAACGCCTCTCTTCAAATTCTAAATTCGAAATTCGGCAGTTCGGTCTCAAAACTCAATTCTTTGAAAAACAGAATTAACCTTATTGCCAAAGGCCTTATGCCGCAGGCTCAGCAAACCTTGAACGCCGCGCTTTCCAGCTATCAGGTAGGCCGTATTGATTT
Source organism: Ignavibacteriaceae bacterium (assembly GCA_046703345.1). Classification (GTDB taxonomy): domain Bacteria; phylum Bacteroidota; class Ignavibacteria; order Ignavibacteriales; family Ignavibacteriaceae; genus FEN-1297. The sequence continues at coordinate 1,810 of JBJKTB010000307.1, read as the reverse complement.
TCTTAATGTTATCGATTCGGAAAACAGCTTGTACAAAATTGAGACTAACCTGTACAGACTTAAAACTGATTACCTGAAAGAAATATCATCTCTCGAGTTTTTGACGGGTACCAAACTTATTAATGAATAAAGTTTTTATGATTCTTAGGAGAAACTAAAGTGAAAAATAAAACAGCATTATACGTACTAATAGCGGTAGTAATTACCGCGACGGCGGTTTATCTGCTTACTAAAAACAGCGCCCCCGCAAATACCGCCGCCGTACAGACTCAAAATAAATCCGGAAGAAAAATACTCTACTGGCGCGCGCCTATGAATCCAACCGAAATTTATAACCATCCCGGCAAATCAAAGATGGGCATGGACCTCGTCCCTGTATACGAGGATCAAGGCGGTTCGGCCGGATTTGTTAAGATCTCTCCCGAGGTAGTTCAGGAAATGAATGTTAACACTTACACGGTTATTGATTCCGAACTGTCATCTCGCGTAACTACCAACGGAGTACTGAAAACCAATGAAACCGAGGATTACATTGTTACGACAAGGGTTAACGGCTGGGTTCAGAAACTTTATGTTAATTATGTAGGCGAGAAAGTTTTTAAAGGCGAAAAGCTTATGGATATATACTCGCCTGAACTGGTTGCCGCAGAACAGGAATTACTAACCGCTTTATCTTACGACAAATCAGTAAGCGGATCCGAAATTAACGATGTGCTAGCCAGCGGAAGCGAACTGCTTAAAAATGCGGTAAGAAAACTTCAGCTTTTAGAAATACCTGAGTCGGATATAAAAACTATCGAAAAAACAAAAAATGTAAAAACCTACGTTACTCTCTACGCTCAGTATTCCGGAACAGTTATTACAAAAAATATTCTTGAAGGCCAGAAGATCAATGCCGGGCAGCCGCTGATGCAGATTTCTAATCTGTCTACCCTCTGGCTCGACGCGGATATCTACGAATATGAGCTCTCTAAAATAGAACTCGGAGCTCCGGCAAAAATAAGATTTAATTATTTTCCGGGGAAAATTTATACGGGCAGAATATCATTCATATATCCGACCATCGATCCTAAATCCAGGACTGCCACGGTTAGAATAGATGTACCGAATCCCAAAGGAGAACTGATGCCCGAGATGTTCGCCAATCTGGAAATAAGCGGAAAAAAGATGGGAGTTAACCCGATTATTCCGGAGAGCGCTGTTATAAGAAGCGGCATGAACGACCTTGTAATTATTTCGCTGGGCGGCGGCAGATTTAAACCTCAATCAGTTACTCTTGGCGGTTACTCAAACGGATATTACCAGGTGTTAAACGGATTAAGCGCCGGGACAAGCGTGGTCACATCCGCTCAATTCCTCATCGATTCCGAAAGCAACTTAAGAGCCGCAGTTCAGCAGTTCATTCCGTCAGAAAATCAGTCAAAGGATACTTCAAAATCCTCCGGCATGAAAAATATGAAAATGAAAAGCGGTAAAAATAATAGCGAAAGCGGAATGATATCAAATACACCAGATAAATCCGATCAATAATCATCTAAATCCAAAGTAATTAATGTTGAAGCAGTAGATAAAAACCACGACGGCAAAGTGTATCAATGCCCAATGGATTTTGATGTTTTATCCGACAAGCCGGGTATAGATCCCAAATGCGGCATGACTCTGGTAGAAGTAACCATATCCAAAGCGAAATCAAATTTAATTGAACACGGTTTTAAAGTGAAATAGCCTTGCATCCCTCATCCCCTCTCTCTAATGAGGCTGTGTGAAAATTAGTTTTAAGAATAAAAGATTAATAATTTAGGAGAAACAA
>JBJKTB010000306.1:0-3184 GCA_046703345.1 Ignavibacteriaceae bacterium | reverse complement strand
TGCACACGGTGAACAAAGCTTACTCCATGCTGAAGAACGACGGGTACGTTGCCGTGCATAAAAGGAAAGGCGTTGTTGTTAACAAAATGAATGAAATGCGCGAAAGGGGATTTCTTAACGAAATCGGAAAGAGGGTAAAGACCGTTATAGCCGAAGCATACTGCAAAGGGATAAGCGAAGAAGTGTTTTTAGTTAAATGCAGGAACATATTCTCATCGTTAAACAAGGAAGGCTGATATGGAAAATCAAGGAAACTTAGTCTCGTTGATCTATTTTATCGTAGTAGTAATATCTTTAATAGGATTTATACTTCCATTTCTGCAGAAGGAAACACTGCTCTTCGGATCGCGCATGCCCTATGAGATTATAAATCATCCCGAACTTCAAAAGTTAAAGGATAATTATAAGCATGTCTATCTGACGATAGAGGCACCTTTTCTTATTCTGCTGTTGATACTTCTCTACAGCTTCGGCGGAGCCGGAATATTTATTGCCGCGGTTTTCGTACAGATTATTTTGATGACCATGATCTATATTTTTTACAACCGCAGGGCGAAAGAATTAAAGAAAGATCTTATCAGTAGAGAAGGCATAACCACGGGAAAAGAAACAGCGATAGTTGATACGGCATTCAGGTCCGGTAAATATTTAATCTCTGTTGTCTGGTTTCTGCCGGCCCTCATAATAATAATCGCGAATATTTTGATACTGCAAATAAATTACGGCAGAATTCCGGAACGCATAGGTCAAAGGGTCGACTTTAACGGCGTCATAATTCAAACCGCCGGGAAGACGTTTCTTCACGTAATGATGATGCCGATGACGTCTTTATTTGTGTTCCTTATATTCATTCTGGTTTACTATTCAATAAAAAGATCGAAGCAGGATATAGATAGCCGCAGGCCTGAGACATCTATACTAAGAGAAAAGCATTTCAGAATGATCTGGTCTGACTTCTCAGTTATAGTGTGCACGGGAATAATAACATGGTTTTTATTTCTTTCGCTTCACCTTAACGGCTTGCTTACTATTCCGGCAAAGGTGTTCGGTGCGCTGAATGTAATATTTCCGTTATTAATACTTATCAGCGCCGTTTTCCTTGCGGTTAGAACGGGGCAGTCGGGCAGCAGGCTGAAAATTAAATCGTCAGAAAATCCGACCGATCTGAATAACGTTGACGACGACAAATACTGGAAGATGGGAATGATCTACTACAATCCCGGCGATCCGGCAATCTTCGTCCCGAAGCGATTCGGCGTCGGCTGGACAATTAATTTCGGCAGGCCTTCGGCCTTTGCTATATTGATAGGGATTATCGCGGTATCTGTCATATTATCCGCACTGAAGGGGAAATAGAAAAATGACACATGCAGTGCGGCTTAATTAATTACAAACGAAAGCAGGAAATGAAAAAAACATTCTTAACAATAGTATTCTCAATGCTGATGATAATTTCAGTAAATGCTCAGGAGGTATCGGTAGTATCCGGCGGCTGCACGCTTAAAGGTACGCTTGAAGTGCCGGAATCCTCAAATCATGTTGATGTTGTTTTGATAATCGCAGGCTCCGGACCGACGGACAGAAACGGCAACTCAACTTTGCTTCCGGGAAAAAATAATTCGTTGAAGATGCTTGCCGATACTCTTTACGCCCACGGAATCGCGTCGCTCCGCTACGATAAGAGAGGAGTGGGAGAAAGCGTGGAGGGAAAAGGAAATGAATCGGATCTGACGTTCGACACTTTCGTGAAAGACGCTGTGCAGTGGCTGAAGTTCCTTAAAAAGGACAGACGGTTCGGGAAGATAATTATCGCCGGGCACAGCGAAGGTTCTCTCATCGGAATGCTTGCAGCCGAGCAGGTTCATGCTGACAAATATATTTCGCTCTGCGGGGCCGGGCAGCCGATTTATAAGATCCTGTCCGAACAGCTTAAAGCGAACAAGTTGCCGGATGCTCTTCTAAATCAATGCGACTCGATAATGGACAGCTTGAAGCAGGGCAAAGAAGTGAAGGATGTAAGCCCGTCGCTTTATGCTTTGTTCAGACCAAGCGTTCAGCCTTTCCTTATATCGTGGTTTAAATACGATCCGGCAATGATAATCGGCAGGATAACCGTTCCCGCGCTAATAGTAGAGGGCACTACGGATATACAGGTAAGCGTTAAACAAGCGGAGATACTTTCGCAGGCGGACAAGAACTCGAAGCTGGTAATAATAAAAGATATGAACCACAAACTTACGTATGTGCCTACTCTTGACAGAATGAAGAACGCCGCGAGCTACAGCAATCCTGATCTGCCGCTGTCGGCGGAACTCTGCAAAAGCATAGTGAGCTTTATAAAAAGTTAGACGGTAAAGATTCATTAAGAAAAAAGTTTCTGCGTTGTTGATATTATGAAAGAAACAAATAAAAATTGTTGCTCCGCTGGCGCTGCGCCGGCAGGGCAGAATGTTGTTATCCTCCAAAATGTATTAGACTGCTTGACTTAAAAGATATAAATGAATAGATTAAACAATAATCATCGCGGTTCAGGTCTATTTATTAAATTGTAAATTGAAAACGTCTGTGTATTGAAGGAGGCAAAATTTCAATTAATAAGTTAACATTTCTTTATTCTTCAATGAATTGATTTTCACTTGTTAAAAAAAATCATTAACAGTTGGTACGTTCCGCTTTTCTTTTTATTTACAACTCTGTCATATCCGCAGCAGATTCATTTCGAACATCTGGATATAAACAACGGTCTTTCGGAAAATGCCGTCAGCGCGATCGCGCAGGATAAAGAAGGTCTCATGTGGTTCGGCACTAAGGACGGACTGAACCGGTATGACGGATACACGTTTAAGGTTTTTCATAACGATCCTTTTGACTCAACAACAATTTCTTCGGATATAATCAATTGTTTATTTGCTGACAGCCGTGATATACTATGGATCGGAATGGGCGGCAAATTGGACTTCTATGAAAAAGAAAGCGGCATCTTTCAGCATGTTAAATATACGGCGGGGAAACAGAGCGGCGGAATTGTTTCTCAGATTACCACTATCGCCGAGGATCCTGAAAATAATTTGTGGCTCGGAACTGCCGCCGATGGTTTATATGAACTCATATTTACAAATAATAATATTTTAAATCCAAAGGTCGTTCACTTTGTTCACGAACCGGAAAACAAAAACTCACTCGG
>JBJKTB010000305.1:0-6265 GCA_046703345.1 Ignavibacteriaceae bacterium | reverse complement strand
CCACAGACCTTCTGATTCACAGGATAATAAAATCGTTACATCAATTATCCATTTGGCGGATTATATGACCCAAAGGCTGGATCACGGCAGATTTGACTGGGATGACAGCATGGAACTGGATGAAGGTGTAATTCAAATTTTAAATCTCGGCAACGAAGTTAATCTAAACAAGTTCATCGATAGTCATGAGGTTCTGTTTAGAGAACAAGAAGAAGCCTTAATATTATAACCGATATGACAGATTCATTTAAAACCCAGCAGGAAAAAAGAGAGAAGACCGAACTGGTCTTAGCCAATATTTATAACCTTCCTTCGGTACCGAAAGTGATGAAGGAGACGCTCGATCTGCTAGATAACCCTGAAACAAGCAATGCGAATCTGTCGCATGTAATCTCCAAAGACCAGGCGCTTGTAACAAAAATTTTAACCATAGCTAACTCGCCGATGTACGGACTTCAGAGGCGGGTAGCAACAATCGATTTTGCAATTCTGGTTCTCGGATTTAACGAGCTGAGAAATCTTGTTACCGTATTATCGATGACAGAATCATTTAAGAATAAAACGGACAAATATCTTGATCAGCGCGACTTCTGGATGCATTCATATCTTACAGGAACCACGGCCAGTAGGCTTGCTGAGGATCTCGAGTTTCCTAACAGCGGAGAAGCTTTTGTGGCAGGTTTTCTGCACGATATAGGCATCTCAATTCTTCACAGGTATTTTCATTCCGCCTTCGTTATGATCACCGAATTAATAAAGGATAACAACTTAACCTGGCGCGAAGCCGAGCTTCACGTGCTGGGCATGACGCATCAGCAGATAAGCCAATATCTGCTCGAAAGATGGGCTTTCCCTGAAGCTTTATGCGAAGCGATATTGTATCATCACGATCCGGAAGACGCGCCGAATCATAAATATCTTTCCGGACTCATCAACTTATCCGATTATTTGACTGTGGATTATGCTCCCGGAAATTTCAGCTGGGACAAGGATATGAAACTGGACTTGAAACTGCTTGACATATTGAAGTTCAGAAGCGAAGAGGAACTTGTCCAGTTTATGGGATGCTACGAGGACCTTATTATCCGTCAATCGGAAATTATAGGATTTTTAACTTGAGAGTAATAAAGAACAATACGCTTGCTTACGAAGCATTTCATAAATCGCTTCCCTCAATAACGCGCGGCGGCGACAGCAAGAGCAGTCTGCGCCTTGTAGTACCAGGCGAAGACAAGCAGGAGCAGCGGAATCCGGTAGTTAAAGATTTTAATTATCTCCAGGAAATATTTAAACTGGAGAAGAACATCAGAGACGCCTCCGATCTTGCGGAGATCAGAAAGCATTTTATTTATTATCTCTCCGGTATTATCCGCCTGGAAGAATCGGAAATATTCTTAACCGAGGAAAACGGCACCGCATTAATTCCGCTTATAGAGCATGCGGGCAAAAACTCGGTTAAAGCGGTAAAGAGGGCGCAGAGAGAAGGGATAATCGACTGGGTATTCGAAACAGGCAAGCCGAAAATAATTCCCGACATGGATGCATACAACGATCACGGAGCAAAACGAAATTACATACTCGTCCCCGTTTTTCAGGAAAAAAAGAGGCTCGGCGTACTTTCAATACTTACATCTTTTCAGTTTTTCTCCGAAGACTCGCTAGAGAGCCAGTTAATTCAGCTGGGGCTTTCTGTTGTTATGTGGAAGATAGAACTGCTTAACAAAAAGCAGGAACTGCTCAGTGTTTATAAAGATATGCAGGTTTATCAGTCAAAACTCGCGAATGATTACAAACTGTCTGCGATCGGCGAGCTGACTACGGGAATTGTTGAAGACATACTTTCACCGCTGCAGGTAATATCCGCGTATGCCGGAATGCTTCAGGAGGAAGGCGGCGAGGCAGACGATGAAATGATAGAGATTGTAAACACCCAGATTAAAAAAGTAAAGACAATTATAAGCCGGCTGGTTAAGTTCGCGAGTCTAAACGGTACGGATCCGCAGATACAGCCGTGCAATTTAAATGATATAGTAAGAGAATTTAACGAAGTAGTAAGTACGTCTCTTCAGAATCAGAATTACGAATGTCTTCTGGATTTGGAGGAGGATATTCCGTTCGTTTTAACGCAGCCTAATTATATCAACCAGATATTGACCAATGTTTTTTCGCTCATAAGATCAAAACACGATGCCGGCGGAATTTTTATACAAACTAAATTCATCAAGCAGAATATAACTTTACGAATAGTGACGACCGATTACATTGAAGAGCTTGACGGAAGCAGGGAATCCTTTAAAGAAGATTTAAATATCCGCATTATCGGCAATCTTATGAGAAAGCATGAAGGATCAGTTAAATTCGAATCGGGCATGGAAAGCGGGACAACAGTAATTTTATCATTTCCATTAAAAAGGAAGATCAGCAGATGAAAAGGGCAATTATCTTATTGTTAGTTGGAGTTTCGATAAATCTTTTCGCTCAGGTGCCGCTTCCGGCGGATACATCGCTTGCGCTTCCTGCATCCGACAGTTTAATGGCAGCGATTAGTGTAGCAGTAAATGACAGCATAAACATAAGTAAAATTGTTACCGGTCAGATAGAAGAGGCTAGGAAAAAAGCAGCCTTACAGAAAACGCAAGATTCGGAGTTAAAGCTTAAGCCCGCCGTTGTGCAGGCGCAAACAGACAGCGATTTCCTATCGGAGCTTATAGGAAAGTTAAATATATCCGGTGAGACTGCGGTTAAAATCGGAATACTGGGCGGAGCTTCTATTCTGGTAATGTTTTTCATCTTATTTAGAAGAATTAGAAGCAACAAAATAAAGCATAGTGATAAGAAGCTAAGGAATAATATTAATCTCATCAGAGAGGAAAAAGTAATTATAAAGCCGGATTCAAAATTGAGGACGGTTAGAAATGCGCTGGCCCGGAATCCTAATACGCTTGATCTATCGGGAAGTGCGGTTTCGAAGAAGGCGAGCGAACTGAACATAGCAAAAGGTGAAAAATTTCTGGCGGCGAGGATTAAATCGCACGAATTGGTAAAGGCATGCTCAAACAAATGAAAAATAACTTCATGAATATTACGGGCTGCAATTTCCAAATGAACGGAAGGAGCAAAAATGATTAAAGGTATATATCTGGCGGCTAGAAGTCTGGATGCCAAGATGAAAAATCTAAACATAGTAGCCAACAACTTGGCGAACATAAACACGACTGCCTTCAAAAAGGAGCTGCCGTTTTCTGAGATCATTGATTCATACGGCAACGTTCAGGTAAAGCAGCTTACAGATTACAAGCAGGGTAACCTGGTGCAGACATCTAATCCACTTAACATGGGCATATCTGGGAACGGATTTTTCGTGGTTCAGACTAAGAACGGAATGCAGTTAACACGCGACGGTAATTTCCAGGTTTCGCCTGAAGGGTTTCTGGTGGATAAGGACGGCAACAAGGTAATGGGAAAAAACGGAGCGATTTCTTTAAATACACTATCATTGGAGAATGATCACACTATAACCGTTCAAAGGGACGGTGAAATTAAACAGGGGGATAAAATTATAGATTCGCTCCTAATCGCAAAGATGGATCAGCCAGAAAATGCATATCGAACTGCGGGAGTTGATTTCCTTACCGGCAATACGGGAATTCAGGCGGCATCCGAGCAGGAATACCAGATAAGACAAGGATATCTCGAAGAATCAAATGTTAACCCTATTCAGCAGATGGAGCAAATGATTCAACTGAACAACGACTTTTCTTCTTCACAGAAGATGATAAACTTTTTAGATAAATCGCTTGACGAAGCAAATCAAATAGGAACTGTATAAAAGGAGTGATGTTATGCCCACAAGAGCATTAAGAACAGCAGCTTCGGGAATGTACGCGCAGGAATTGAATATTGAAGTAATCTCGAACAACATTGCCAACATTAATACAACGGGTTTTAAGAAGAACAGAGCAGAATTTCAGGACCTGATGTACCAGCAGGTAGCTGTTAATCCCGTTAACTCGGGCACGCCCGGAGTACCGAGCACAAGTTCTAATTCCATACAGATTGGAAACGGAGTTGAGCCTACTTCATCCGAGAAAATATTTAAGCAGGGGGATATAACAGCAACTAACAATCAGTTCGATCTTGCCATACAAGGTGACGGTTTCTTCCAGGTAAGAAAAGCTGACGGGACTTACGCTTATACAAGAGACGGGTCGTTTCAGGTAAATGCTGACGGGCAGATGGTAACCTCCAGCGGGTACGTTCTCGATCCGGCTATTACCGTGGATCAGAACACCACAAGCGTCACAATAGGTAAAGACGGAACTGTAACGGCTCAGGAAACGGGCGGCACTTCGAAGGTTATAGGTAATATCGAGCTTGTTCGCTTCGTTAATCCGGGAGGACTGCTGGCATTGGGCGATAATTTATACGGTCAGACTACGGCTTCGGGGTCGCCGATTATCGGCACGGCTGGTGCAAACGGATTTGGAGAGATAAATCAAGGCTACCTTGAATCTTCCAACGTTGATATAGTGCAGGAAATGATAGCCATGATTGCTGCGCAACGGGCTTATGAGCTTAACTCTAAAACAGTTCAGACAGTTGAGAGCATGATGCAAATGGCCAACAATTTAAAGACAAGTTAATAATCTGATGTCAGCAATTTTAATCATATTGTCTTTTCTGTTCCATTCCGGCAATCATTCGGTGCCTAATCTTGAGGGATATTTGAAGAAGAATCTTTCGGCGTACGAAAGTTTTGAATACGAAATAGTACAAATCCCGAAGGATTATAAGAAGCTTAACATAGAGGAGAGCAGCAGACTTAATATAAGCGGCAACCTGGCTTATATACCGATAAAGTTTACCGACGCCAACAACCGGTCAGCCAGATCTTATATTACTGTAAGGCTTAAGCTCTACAAGACGGTGCTGGCAGCTGTGAAAAGAATTAACCAGCGTGAGAGACTGACCCGTTCAGATTTCCGGCTGGAGAAGATGGACGTATCGACATTAACCGGTACGCCGGTAGATTCATCGATAGTGGTTGGAAAGTACAGATCAAAGATTTATCTGAACAGCGGCGATGTTCTGACTGAGGAGATGATTGAGCCTGAGCCTATAATTAATCCCGGTGATCCGCTGAAGGCAAAATTTATCTCCGGCAGTGTTATTGTCTCTCTGGATGTGATCTCCCGTCAGGAAGGATTGGCCGGTCAGATAATTACTGTTATCTCGAAAGACAACAAGTTATTCAAAGCTAAAGTAATCGATTCGCAAAACGTAATTATAGTAGAGTGACAAAATGAAGCAGAAATTAACGATCGCATTTTTTCTTCTTATCTCCGTGAGTCTTGCTGCTCAGGATATGCGGCAGAACGCATTTTCATCATTGTTCTCAGATCAGAAAGCAAGCAGAGTAGGAGACGCAATAACCATACTAGTGATGGAGTCATCTCAGGCCTCAAACGACGCGCAGACAAGCACAGGGAGATCAAGCAATTTAGGACTGGCCGCAAGCGCAGCTCTGGGAGCCGCCGCCGCCAAGGGCGCGGATATATCATTAGGTACTACCAACGATTTTAAAGGCGCCGGTTCTACAAGCGCATCGGGTATGGTAAATACAAAGATAAGCGCTACTATAGATTCCGAATTGCCGAACGGCAACCTTTTGATCGAAGGCAACAGAAAGATAGTTATTAACGGAGAAGAGCAGACAGTATATATTAAAGGAATAGTACGTCCGGCAGACATCTCCGCCGATAATTCCGTAGTCTCTTATAATATATCCGACGCGCAGATAGTATTAAAAGGCAGCGGCTCGATCAATAGCTCGCAGTCACCCGGCTGGTTAACCAAATTCTTTCACTGGATTTTCTAGGTTTGTTATGAAGAAGATTAATTTTACGATGCTTGTTTTATTCCTGTTCAATACACTTGTCTTTGGTCAGAGGATTAAGGACATAGCTTATCTAACCGGTGAAGGATCTGAGCAGGTAATTGGCTACGGCTTGGTTGTTGGGCTTGCTGGAACCGGTGATACACAGAGGTCGCTGTTTACAATTCAGTCGGTAACAAGCATGTTAAAGCGTTTCGGTATAACAATTCCGCAGGACAATCTGATTACCAAGAACGTAGCTGCGGTTATGGTTACGGCAACTTTAAACTCTGATTTAAAACCGGGAGCCAAGTTTGATGTAACCGTTTCGTCGCTCGGCGATGCTTCCAGTTTATCAGGCGGTACACTTTTGATGACTCCGCTTTCAAG
>JBJKTB010000304.1:0-6393 GCA_046703345.1 Ignavibacteriaceae bacterium | reverse complement strand
ACGCACTTTAAATAATGCCTGATCCTTATTTAAATCATCTCAATTCGCCGTAGAGACGCGGCATGCCGCGTCTCTGTTTTCAAAATTATTCCGTCTCCAAACTCATGTTAATCTCTGTTCTCCGGCTGCTGATTATCTCATACTTTGTTTCATACCTTCTAATATACCTTCGCAGAGACGCGGCATGCCGCGTCTCTACCATACAAATACACCAGACCACTTAATTCCTTCGTCCTGCATCCTGCTTAAAATACTTTCCATTCCCAGCAGTCGTGCACCGATCCGAGCGGATTAATTTTTATATTTTTTATTCGCTTATTGTAAGCCGTTAAATTATCCACCCAGTACAGAAACGTTACCGGCTGATCCTTATGTATTATCTGCTGAAATTTCTTGTAAAGTATATTCTTCTCTGCATCCGAAATCTTGCCGCATAAGCGTTCTATTATTTTATCGGCCTCCGGGTCAGAAAATCCGGGATAATTAAGCGGCGCCTCTTTTAGATCCGAGTACCAAAACAGCTTTAAATCCATCGGAATCGGTATCGCCCATCCCGCCATCCAGGCATTGTATTTATGCTTGTTAAGACTGCCTATAAATACTCCCATCTCCTGAGGCTCGGGCTTTGCGTCTATTCCTATTTCTTTTAGATTGTTCTTAAAAACTTCCGCCGCAAAGCTTCTTCTCGGATTACCCGAAGGATAATAAAACGTAAAGCTGAACTTCAGCCCGTTCTTGTCTAATATGCCGTCGTTGTCGCTGTCCTTCCAGCCGTCTTCCGAAAGCAGCTCTTTTGCTTTCTGAACGCTGTAAGCATAAGGCTCAATATTTTTATCGTAGGCGCTGCTGAATATGGGAGATACAGGACCCGCCGCAATGCGCCCGTAATTATTCATGTATTCGTCAAGCACTTCCTGCCTGTTTAATGCGCAGGCAAGCGCAGTCCTTACTATTGCGCTGCCGAAAAGCTTGTTCGGAACTTTCTTCTTGGTTTTTCCGTAAACATCGGGATCTATATTGTTCCAGCCCGCGTAATCGTAATTTCTTCCCGAAACCGTAGCTATCTGAAGTCCGCTGTTTTTCTTCAACCCTGCGGCGTCTTCAGTTTTTATTCCTTCGGCTAGATCTATCTCGCCGCTCTGCAGCTGAGTAAGGCGTCCTTTGTATGAAGGTATTACCTTGAATACAATTTCGGTTATGCTTCCCGGTTCGAACAGAAATGAATTTTTATTTGCCTTAAGCACAACTGCCTGGTTCTTTTCCCATTTAGCCAGTAGGAAAGGACCGTCGTAAACCGATTTAAAATTCTGCTCGGCCGTCGTAAAGCTCTTTCTGTTTACCTTGGCAAATATGTGCTCCGGAATTATAGGCATGTCCACATCGAATAAGCTCGGTATCGACCCTTTAACAAAGTTTATTCTTAATTTATACGGCGAAAGTAATTCGAAGGTCTTCTTGATGTTTATCTTGCCGTTTTTCTCCAGAAACATCTTATCGTACGATCCGAAAAACTTGCTCTGTACGTCCGGGTCCGAATAAACATCAAATGAAAATACAACGTCGCCGGCTGTTACTTCAGTGCTGTCCGACCAGTAAACGCCCTTTCTCAAATTAAAAATTATATAGGAGGAGTCTTTTCCCCACTCCCAGGATTCGGCCAGCATAGGAGATGAATCAAGTTCTCCGGTCGCGTTGTTCCAGTCGTGTTTTACTAGCGAAAGGTATAGCAGTTCGGTTATATTTCCTTCGTTTTCGCTGAATGCGTAAAGCGGATTAATACTTTCTATATCCGATGATATGCCGATTGTAACGTAATTTCTTTTTGAATTTTCTTTTTTGCCGCAGCCGGCAGATGTGATTATAACAATAGCGAGTAAAGCGATAACTATCTTATTTGTTTTCATTACTTTCTTTCGGGTTATAGCTTGATTGTCAATTGTCGGTTAAGTGGTTTCCTCCGTTGATTTCCGTAATAACCGGATTTTATTTCCCCTCTTTAGAAAAGTTCTTAGGCCGCGAGTATTTATTTAATTTCGAGCTTCGATAGCGGCAGTGTAAAGCTGAACGTAGTCCCCTCGCCGTATTTACTATGCACGCTGATCACGCCGCCGTGCCTTTGTATAAGTTCCTTGCACAGAATAAGGCCCAGCCCCGTTCCCGTCTCCTTTGCCGTACCCATTGTAGTATGCTGTACGTCTATCTTGAACAGTTTGTCCAGATCTTCTTCTTTAATTCCTATACCGTTATCGGCAACGGATACGCGTACAAAGTCCCCCTCATTCTCTGCGGATACGGTTATCTTCCCCTTTACTCTTGTAAATTTAATTGCGTTCGCGATTAAATTCTGAAATACCGACTGTATCATCCTTTCGTCAACCTTAACAACAAGGTTTTCCTTTACCTCGTTCACAAGTTCTATTTCTTTCTTAATTGCGTTGCCTGAAAGCATATTCATCAGACTTGCAACTACTTCTTTAAGCACTGTATCGTCGGGATTGTATTCTATACGCCCTGTTTGAATCCTCGACCATTCAAGCAGATTTTCTACCAGGTGAAATACCGTCTTAGCGTTAACGTAAATATTCTCGGCGAACTTGCGCCTGTTTTCTTTGTCGATGCTGTCGTAATCGTCAACCAGAAGCCTTGCAAAAGCTAGTATGGAATTGAACGGGCTCCTTAGATCATGCGCCAGAATTGAAAAGAACTTATCTTTGCTTGCGTTAAGCTCGGCAAGAACTTTTTCCGACACGCCAAGCTGCTTATTCAGTTCGGCGAGTTCGGCTGCTTTTTTATTCAGCTCGTCTTGGGCTAATTTTCTTTCGGTTATATCTCTGTCTATGCCCCTGTAGCCCTTAAAATTCCCGAGATTGTCATAAACCGGCACTCCGCTGGTTTCGAGTATTACAATCTGTCCGTTCTTATGAAGATTAGAGTTTTCAAGACATTTGAAAGCCTGCTTGTCTTCAAGTATCTTTCCCCATTCGTTCTTTACTCGTTCGGCTTCCTGTGTCGTCATAAAATCGAATGGGGTTTTTCCTACTATCTCGGAAGGCCCGTAACCCAGCAGTTCGGTAACTTTAGGACTCGAATAAATATAGCGGGATTTCTCGTCTACTTCCCAAACCCAGTCGGTACTCGTCTCTACAAGGTTCCTGAACTTTTCTTCGCTCTCCTTAAGCCTCACAGCCATTTTATGCTTGTACAAAGCCATATCTATGTTGGTTTGCAGCTCGCGGTTCACGAAAGGTTTAAGTACATACCCGGAAGGCTCTGTTACTTTGGCTCTTTCTAAAGTAGCCTGATCGGCGTGCGCGGTTAGGTATATAACCGGAACATCGAAAGCTGTCTTTACTTGCGCTGCAGCTTCTATTCCGTCCATGTCCCCCTTTAGAATTATATCCATCAGGATAAGATCGGGAAGTATGTCCTTGATTCTTGGGAGCACATCCTCACCTCTGTCAAGTACATCCATTATGTCATAACCCATTCTCTCCAGCCTGTCTCGGATTTCCATGGCTATAATACTGTCGTCTTCTACAACTAGTAGTTTTTCCCCTGCCATTATGCAAACTCTTTTCTTAGCTGACACATACAGCTGAAATTACGCTTAATTTGCCTTGTTTGATATTTTTGTTCTGTTATTTTTTCGCGGTGAGCTTTGTATCGAGTTATATTTCCTGCGGTGATTAATATATTACGCCGTAACCACAAATTAATTCCGATTGCCGAAATTTTATTTCTGCTATTCATTTTCATTATTCTTTTCTTCAGCAAAAGAACGCTGTTCACCGTACGGTTTCTCAAATTTGATTGAATAAACTTCTTTGATTCAGTATACTTTATTTGCCGCCGTTAAAATGAACTACTATAGTGCGGGAAGAATCAATTATTTCAATTTTGCCCGGTACTTTGGTTTGAAAGGATGAGCAGGTTGGAAATTGATCGGAAAGTGCAGATATCCTTTTTTCACCCCCAAAATTACTCTGATATCCGTTTAGTTTAGCTGTCTCCGAAAACGGTTCGGTAACTATTTGACCGGCAGAAATATTGAATAGATCCTCTATACTTTGCGGCCAGTTCATCTCAGCTCCGATTGCCTTTAAATTATTATATAATAATATTTTATGCTACTTTCTGTAGCTGTTTGTTCTCTTCGTTCGACAAAATCTTCTTCAAGTCCAGAAGTATAAGTAGCCGGTCCTCAAGTTTGCCTACGGCACTGATAAATTCAGAATTAATTCCCGATACCATCTCCGGTGGCGGCTCGGTTATGTTGCTCTGTATCCTTAGCACTTCTTTTACTGCGTCAACTATGAACCCTACTACTTTTTCACCAATCTCAACAACTATTATTCTCGTATTTTTGTCATGATCCTTTTTGTCCATCCCGAGTTTCTTACGCAGGTCTATTACGGGGATTACCCTTCCGCGCAGATTTATTACTCCTTCTACGAAGAAAGGCGCGTTCGGTACTTTTGTAATCTGTATCATCCTGTTTATTTCCTGGACGTAAAGAATATCTACACCGAATTCTTCATTTCCGATGATGAAACTCACTAATTGAAGCAGCTCGGATGTGTCGGCCTTTTTTTCTACTGTCTCTTCCATTCCCTCTCCGTATGGTTTTATAATGTTACGGAATAATGCATAGAAAATACTCATTTCTATTATCGATAAAAATTATTCTTACTTTAGCCCCCCGAAAAAAAATTTTAAATAAACTTTTCACTTATAATATTGATGAATTGGCCATATTCAGCCATTTTTTGCGCGCCTTAACCCGCAGCCGGCAAAAATTATTAAGATTTTAGCTGTTTACGGCGCCAAATTTTAATCTATTAGAATTTTAAGTGGTACTATTTTTGTTAATTATATCGGAATAATTATTGTAAAAAAAAATATTAAAGTTTATTTTCATACTTTTAATTTAAATGATGCGCTGTACTTTAACTCTTTAGGCTACAAAGCAATCTTTGGGGTAGCATCGCTGCAGTAATTATAATTTGTTATTTTTTGGGGGTCAACATGAAAGGGTATCGCATAAATGCGTTTTCCCGTTGAAAAAAAATTCTACGGCGTGTTATTTCCGGCTTTCGTGCTGTTGATGTTTGCAGTTACGTTTGTAATCTTGGGAATCTTTATTCCCAAAGAATATATCAAGAAAATTATTGAAGCTGACTTAAACTCGATTTCCGCTTTCATTTTACTTGTGGGCCTAGCAGCTTCAGGCATTGCTGTTGCATTTCTATTCATAATAAATTACGGAACTAAGAAAAGCTCAAACGGTAAGTTAGAGATGGAAATGCTTGCCCTTGCGGTTAAAAGCATAAACGAGTTTGTAGTTATTACCGATACAGACGGTAAAATTTTATTTATAAACGAGGCGTTGAAGAGGAAGTTCGGATATTTTGAAAATGAATTAATCGGAAATTATCTAAGTAAGCTGTTCTCGCTCAGCAATCCCTCGGAACTTAATGACGAGGTATTCTCTTCTTCTCTTGCAGGCGGGTGGAAAGGCGAAATTACCGGGCTTATGAAAAACAGGGAAGAATTTCCGATGTCCCTTTCCGCCTCCGTTATTAAAAACGAGTTTGGCAAACCGGTAGCCTTAATAGCAGTAGCTTCCGATATAACCGGTCGTAAAGAATCGGAAACCAGGATCCGAAACTATATAGAGGAGCTCCAAATCAGCAAAGAAATTCTGGAAAACAACGCTTCAGAGCTTGTTGAGCTTAACACCAAACTCTTCGAATCGGAGGTTCAGCTTAAAGAACTTAACTCCAATAAGGACAAGTTCCTCTCGATCATCTCCCATGATCTGAGAAGCCCCTTCAATTCCCTCGTAGGCTTAAGCGATCTGCTCGTAAGCGACATCGATACAATGAGTATCGAAGAAATCAGATCTTTCGGCGAGGGAATAAATAAGTCGTCAAAACATCTCCTTGAGCTAGTAGACAACCTGCTGGAATGGTCGAGGATTCAGATGGGCAAAATTGAATACAATCCTTCAACAGTTAAGCTTAACGAAATTGTGGACGAAGTACTAATTCTTTTGCATGGTAACGCTGTAAAGAAAAAAATAATTATTGAAAAATCTATAAGACCTTTTGTTGAGCTCTACGCCGATCCCACTATGCTGTCTTCGGTGCTTCAGAATCTTCTTTCGAACGCTATAAAATTCACCCGAAATGGCGGAAAAATAATGATATCCGAAACCGAGGAAGAGAACAGCTTTTTAACATTAAGCGTTGAAGATAACGGGGTCGGTATGCCCCAAACCGCCGTTAATGAGCTTTTTAATATCGGCAGCAACCGGTCTACTCCCGGTACAGCAGAGGAAAGAGGGACTGGGCTCGGACTTATATTATGCCGGGAACTGGTTGAGAAAAACGG
>JBJKTB010000303.1:0-12951 GCA_046703345.1 Ignavibacteriaceae bacterium | reverse complement strand
CAGTTAGTCCGTATACCGCTACTATATTTGGATGTGACAGTTTTGCTTGATTTTTGGCCTCTCTTTTAAATCGTTCAAGAAATTTCGGGTTGGAAACAGACTGTGAGCTTAGAATTTTCAGGGCTACGTATCTCTCGAGCTTGGTATCGAAAGCTTTATATACTATCCCCATTCCCCCTTCGCCGAGCACCGATGCGATGCGATAGTGCTCAATCTGGTTGCCTACCATCAGTCTATCTTTGTAATAATTACGAATGAATAGTTATCCGGCGCGCCTCTTTCCTCAATAAGGGAGGACAGCCTGCTGATAATTTGCGTTTGGTCTTCGTTTCTCAGTATCTCTTCCAGTTCCGCGTCATTCATAACAGTTGTTACTCCGTCTGTACATATGAAGAATTTGATCTTATCTTTTCTGTTTAGCTTCTGGCGGCTTAAGTCGGCTTCTAGCTTAAAGCTGTCGCCTAGCGCACGAAGTATTATATTTTTATTGGGATGGTTTTCCGCTTCCTTCAGTGTAAGAAATCCTTCATCTACAAGTTTCTGTACAAGCGAATGTTCTTTCGTAAGCTGTTTCAGCGTTCCGTTTTTATAAGTATATATTCTTGAGTCGCCAACATGCCCCCAATATACTGCATCCCCTTTTAGGAACAATACTTCCGCAGTGGTTGCCATACCTTTAAGATCAGGATCATTTGAGGATTTTTCCATTATAACGCGGTTCGCTTCAATTATGGATTGCTTAATCCTTTCAAGATATTCTGTATTTTTAAGTTCCGAAAACGTGATGTGAATTGTATCCACCGCTGTGCTTGATGCTATTTCACCGGCTTTATTCCCCCCTAAACCGTCGCACACTACTGCTAAAAGACCGTCTTCAATCTCAAATATACCTAAGGCATCCTCATTATCACTTCTCTTTAATCCGGTATTCGACAACGAAGTATGTGAGTATTTCATTATCCCTCTAGAATTGATGAGAAAAGGAACTAATCCCTCTATTAATGTCCCTTTACAAACTTTTAAAGATAGCTACTATTGCAGTCAAAATCTTATTATTAAATAAAAGATT
Organism: Ignavibacteriaceae bacterium; assembly: GCA_046703345.1. Taxonomy (GTDB): domain Bacteria; phylum Bacteroidota; class Ignavibacteria; order Ignavibacteriales; family Ignavibacteriaceae; genus FEN-1297. Next base: position 11,882 of record JBJKTB010000303.1, on the reverse strand, counting down.
TTTCTTACGCCGAAATTTTTCGTTAGAACAATTTAATTTGTGAAAATATTCCTCTTCCGGATTCATCTGAGAAAAATGGATTGGTGAAGTATTTGAATAATGCATGGGCATCAGGTCTCCGCCGCTCAAATTTTCTATAACTCCTTGAAGAATATATATTCAGTATAACTTCTGTAATTTAATAAGTATGCAAATTTAAATAAAATCATTTCTTATTTCATCTTATCATTATTTATTATTCTCGTCTTTCATTTTCTTTAAATGATCCGGCTGATCATCGTACATATTGATTTAACAAGTAAAATATTTTATTTCGAACAAAGTTCAAACTTTAATTCATAAAATCGAAGCATTTTATATTTTATTATGCTATAATGACTTATTTCAATTTGCTAAACTTAATGCATAGCTGTATATTTAAAGTTCATATTTTGTGAAATTACTTAATTTAGCTTTTCGGCATGAGCGAGAATGGCGGAATTGGTAGACGCGCTAGACTTAGGATCTAGTACCTAATCGGTGTCGGGGTTCGAGTCCCCGTTCTCGCACCATTAAAAGCAAAAATAAAACAAAAGAGGTTGAATTGGAATTTAAGGTAAACGACTTGTCTCTTACAGAAAGAGAAGTGGAAGTAAAATTCGGATACGATGAAATAAAAAAAGATGTGGATGAAGAAGTTAAAAAGAGGACAAAGAATATCCAGATTGCCGGATTTAGGAAAGGCAAAGTGCCTCTTACGGTTCTAAAGAAGATGTACGGCGATGCTCTTGAATACGAAGCATCGGAAAAAGTAGCAAGCAATCGGTTCTGGGAAATTGCCAAAGATAATCATCTCCACCCCATCGGACAGCCGTCTATGACGGATATACAATTTAAACCCGGCGAGGACTTTTCCTTCAAAGTTAAGTACGAGGTAGTCCCTGAACTGGATGTTAAAGGCTATACCGGTCAGGAAATTGAGATACCTGATTACGAGGTAAAGGATAAAGATGTTGAAAGCGAAATAGAATATATTCTTAAGGCTAACAGCACTAGAGAATCTGCTGAACAGACCGGCGACGATAATAATTACGTGCTTGACGTCGAGAAAACAAGAGTCGATGAGCAAGGTAACCGCTTCAGCGACTCAAAGCCGGAAAAAATTCAGATCGATCTGACTAATGAAAGAGTTCAGCCCGAAATTGTTCAGAACGCTAAAAATAAAAAACTCGGAGATACTTTCGGATTTTCTTTCACAGATGAAAGACTGGAAAAAGACAAGGACGGAAACGAAAATAAAGTTGAAGAGAAATATATTTACAACGCGCTGATAAAAAGCATCGAAAAAATAGTTACTCCGGAATTGAACGAGGAATTGATAAAAAAAGTTACTAAAGATAAAGTAAGCACTGAAACCGAACTGAGAGAAGAGATTAAAAAGGATATACAGAACTATTACGACCAGCGGACCGAGGAGCTCACACAGGATAAACTGCTGTCTGCTGTTGTTAAAAATAACGAGTTTAATCCCCCTTCCGCGCTTGTTGCCAATATCCTCGAGGATTTGATAAAGCGCGAGGAGGAAAATTACAAAAAGCAGGGTTACAAAAAATTCGATAAAAATGAAGCTGCCGAAAAATTAAAGGGCCTTGCCGAGTTAGAGGTAAAGTGGTTCCTTATTAAAGACGCGATCCGGAAAAAAGAAAATATAGCGGTTTCAGACGAGGAACTTAGCGAACTGGCTGCTAAAGACGCGGAAAAAACCGGTATCGCAGTTGATAAATTAGTTAACTATTATAAATCGTCAAATTATTCCGAAAAACTTCTTGATAAGAAGCTGTTCGATTTCTTAAAAGAAAAAAACATTATTAAGAAAGTAGAGCCCGAGAAACTTTCTCAAAACCAAACTAAGGAATAAATATGAGTAAGAATTATGAAATATATAACCAGTTAGTGCCTTATGTCATCGAGCAGACCGGCCGCGGCGAAAGAGGTATGGACATATACTCCCGCCTTCTGAGGGAGCGAATCATTTTTCTCGGTACTGCCATAGACGATCATGTTGCTAGTCTTACAATTGCTCAGCTGATCTTCCTAGAAGCCGAAGACTCTGAAAAAGATATCAATCTTTACATCAATTCTCCCGGCGGAAGCGTTACCGCAGGCCTGGCTATTTATGATACAATGAAATACATTAAGCCCGACGTAGCTACTATTTGCGTCGGTATGGCCGCCAGTATGGGCGCTATTCTGCTTGCCGGCGGCGCAAAAGGTAAAAGAACTTCTCTCCCTAACTCCAGAATAATGATCCATCAGCCGTGGGTAGGCGGGCTGCAGGGACAAACTTCGGACATCGAAATACACGCGAAGGAAATGATTAAGACCAGAGATACTCTCTACAAAATTCTGGCCGACCATACAGGTAAAACTGTTGAACAGATTACAAAAGACTGCGACAGAGATTATTTCCTTTCTGCCGAGGATGCTAAAAGTTATAATCTTATCGATAACATCCTGGAAAAAAGAATACCGAATAACAAATAATTTAATGAGATTTGAAAATTTCTCTAAAGGGACTGCTTCTCCGGTCCCTTTTTTTATTTTAAATATCCTTCATAGCCATTTCAATCGTCCCCTTTTTTTATTTAATTTTACCGAAGGGAAATCTTAATTCATGAACCTCTATGAATAAAATTTATAGTGCGATCCGCTTTAAAAAATTTTATCCGGCATTGCGCCGCTATCTGCTGCTGTCCGCTATTTTTATCCTTCTGCCCTTTCGGCAGTTTCCGCAGTCTGTAAATTTAAAACTAGAAAAATATATTAAAGCATACGAGACTAACAGAAAAGTTGCTTCTGTTTCCGCCGGAATTGCCCATAAAAATAAAATAGAGTGGCTCGGTGCGTGCGGTTACGCCGATATCGGAAACCACGTTCTGGCTCACCCGCTTACTGTTTACAGGATAGCTTCCATCTCTAAAGTGATCACTGCGGTTGCTGTTATGCAGCTTGTTGAACAAGGTAAAATAAATTTGGATCGGGATGCCCGAAAGTATATTCCGTACTTCCCGAGAAAGAAATGGAAGTTTTCAGTTAGGCAGATACTTCAGCATACAGCCGGATTAAGAGCCTATAAGCCAGGAGAGTTCAACAGTACCGCTTATTACGCTTCAACAAAAGAAGCAGTTGAGGTAATTGCCGGCGACACTTTAATGTATAAACCTGGAACAAAGTATTTATACACAACTCTAGGTTATAACCTCCTGGCTGCCGTAATTGAGAATGCCGCCGGAATAAGCTTTACCGATTATCTCAAAAAAAATATATTCATACCGGCCGGAATGTTTGCAACAACAGCCGAATACCATCCTCAGATTATAATCAATGAGGCGCGCGGTTACGATAAGAATAATTTCAGAATGCTTCAAAACGCCCCGTTAGCCGATTTGAGCATTAAGTTCGCCGGCGGCGGACTTATATCAACTTCCGAAGACTTGTTAAAATTCGGAATGGCTCTGCTTCACGGAAAGCTTATTAAACCCGGCACCCTTGATTCAATGCTGGTTCCGACAAAGCTTGCCGGAGGAAAGATTCTGGAAAGCGGATTGGGCTTCGAGCTGAAAACGGATTCGAACGGGGAGAAATTCTTCGGTCACTACGGAAGCGGCACCGGCTTCGTCTCGCTTTTGGCTGTTTATCCGAAGGATTCACTGGTTGCTGTAGACCTCATAAATACGGTAGACAGAAATCCCGGCAGCCCTGCGCTTGATCTGGCGGCTATTTACAGCGGTAAACCCTACCGTCTTCCTCTAAAATCCCTCGCCGATGAACTGATGAGCATTACTCTCAGTTCCGGAATTGACAGCGCTGTCTATTCATATTTCAGAATAAAGAACGAGCAGAATTCAGAAGTCGATATTTCCCCGAATGAACTTAGCCTCTTCGGCTACGATCTTCTCAAACTTCACAGAAGCTTTGATGCCGTGAAAATATTCTTATTATTTCTGGATGAACACCCCGGAAATATTTCGGCGTATATAGGATTGGCCGATAGTTATTATCACGACAGCAATCACGGCTTAGCCCTTAAGTATTACCGGAAAGCTCTTTCGATAAATGCTAATAATTCTTATGTCCTGCGAATGATAAAGAATATCGAAAGCACCGACTGACTTTAAAGGAACATTTGTATTTTTTAACCGGCCTTGAACAGCGTAATTTTTATATCTAAATTATAATTTGCATTTAAGCTTCGCGCTTATATTTTTGATTTGCATTACTTTCTATGTTGCGGATTGACTTGTAACACACGATTTATATTCTATATTTCTTTTCTTCCTTGATAAAAGAAAGCGGATCTTTCTTTAATACTTAATACATTGAATTACTGAACTATTCCGGTAATTTATTTGTTATTATTCTGAACAACGGATAAATTATGATCGGCCACAGATTCACTGAATATATTCCCAACGAGGGTGTGGGAAATCTTTATGACAATCTTTTAAAGATTTTTCTTCAGCTTCTTACTATAACCTCGGGAGACGTATCCGAAGCTCTTAACTGGATGAATCAGCTCGACCAGAAGTACGGTTTAACTAATAACCAGTACGGTATGGGCGATTTTATTCAGGAACTGAAGGATAAGGATATTATTAAGGAGGATGAAAACGGCTCGGTGTTTATTCTTACTCCCAAAGGCGAGCAGTCGATTAGAAGACAGTCGCTCGAGGAGATATTCGGCAAGTTAAAAAAATCTACGAGAGGAAATCACAGAACACCGTTTTCGGGAATCGGCGACGAAAGCACTTCGGATAGAAGAGAATTTAATTTCGGCGATTCGTTTGAGCAAATCGACGTTACAGATTCTATAAAAAACGCTCAGATAAATCACGGAATTGATGACTTTAAATTAACCGAAGACGATCTGGAAGTTGAAGAAAGAGATTTTAAGGCGCTTACTTCTACTGTCCTTATGATTGATATTTCGCATTCGATGATACTTTACGGTGAGGACAGAATTACACCGGCTAAAAAAGTCGCCATGGCGCTTTCCGAATTAATTACTACAAAATATCCCAAGGATACATTAGACATTATTGTCTTCGGCAACGACGCCTGGCCTATCGAAATTAAGGACCTTCCGTACCTTCAGGTGGGCCCCTATCATACAAACACCGTGGCCGGAATCGAACTTGCCGTTGACATTCTGCGCAGACGAAAGACATCCAATAAACAGATTTTTATGATAACAGACGGAAAGCCGACCTGCCTTAAAGAAGGAATTAAATATTACAAGAACAGCTTCGGACTCGACAGAAAGATTATGAACCGTACTCTCGATCAGGCCGCCCGCTGCAGAAAATTGGGCATAAATATTACTACCTTCATGATAGCTAAAGACCCTTACCTTCAGCAGTTTGTTCGCGAGTTTACTAAGACTAATAACGGCCGGGCGTTTTACAGCAGCCTTAACGGCCTCGGCGAATATATCTTCGAAGATTATATTCGCAACCGCCGCCGCAGGGTGAGGTGACAATGCCATCTAAATTTTTTAACAGGAGAAAAAATTAACTCATGAATATAAACTCAGCATCAACACTTGGCGAATTAAAAAAGCTCGGCTATAAACCGATATCGATTAAAGACGAATTAAGGAAAAATCTTATTAATTCATTGAAGAACCGGAACAATCCTTTCGAAGGAATACTCGGTTATGAAGACACGGTTATCCCTGACATCGAAAAGGCGGTTCTTTCAAGACACAATATTATTCTTCTTGGCTTACGCGGTCAGGCTAAAACAAGGATTGCAAGACTTCTTATAAACCTTCTGGACGAATATATTCCGGTGATTGACGGCTCGGAACTTAACGACGATCCGTTATTGCCGCTGTCCAAAACGGCTAAAGACATCATAGCCTCGGAAGGAGATAAAACAAAAATCAGATGGATGCACAGATCTGAGAGGTACGCCGAGAAACTTGCCACTCCCGATGTTTCGGTTGCCGATCTTATCGGCGATGTGGACCCTATAAAAGCCGCATCGCTTAAACTTCCCTACTCTGACGAACGGGTTATCCATTTCGGTCTGATACCCAGATCTCATAGATCTATCTTTGTTATAAATGAGCTCCCGGACCTTCAGGCTAGAATACAGGTTGCCCTGTTTAATATTCTGCAGGAAAACGATATACAGATTCGCGGTTTCAAAGTGCGCCTTCCGCTCGATATACAATTTGTATTTACAGCTAATCCGGAAGATTATACTAACCGCGGCTCAATCGTTACTCCGCTTAAAGACCGGATCGACAGCCAGATACTTACCCATTATCCGAAATCTATAGAAGTATCAAAACAGATTACTAAACAGGAAGCAGGCGTCCCTGAAATTCAGAAAAGTTCGATCTCTGCGCATGAACTTCTTGAAAAACTGATTGAAGAGATTGCTTTTATAGCTAGGGAAAGCGAGTACGTCGACTCTAAAAGTGGAGTGTCAGCGCGCCTCACAATTTCAGCTTACGAAAATCTTCTCAGCACCGCCGAAAGAAGAATGATACTAAATGATGAGGATAAAACATATTTAAGAATTTCAGATATTTACGGAGTTATCCCCTCTATTACTGGTAAAATTGAACTGGTTTATGAAGGCGAGCAGGAAGGCCCGTCTAAAGTAGCTCACATTCTGATAGGGAAAGCGATTAAAACTTTGTTCGAAGATTACTTCCCCACTCCCGATAAAATAAAGAAAAACCAGCAGCACAATCCTTACCAGGAAATAGTCAACTGGTTCGGCAAAGGTAATTCGGTGGATATCCTAAACGGACTTTCAGATAAGGAATACAGGCAAACTTTAAACTCAGTGCCGGGTTTGAAACCGCTTGTTAAAAAATCCTATCCGAAGGAAGATGAAGAGGGACTTTTGCTTCTTATGGAATTCGTACTGCACGGGCTGGCGGAGAATTCTATGCTCAGCAAATTTAAACTTGAAACCGGTGTGCAGTTTAAGGATATGCTTAGTTCAATGTTCAGCATGGACAGCGAAGAGGACGACGAAGACATAACCGGAACCGATTTCTATAGATAGGCGTCTTAAGAAACTTATGGCAGAGTTTTGTTCGGCATGCAAGAGAGAAGCTGAATTTTAATGACTGCTTTTCTTGTCGAGCTTTAATACAACCTGCTTCGAATCCCTTCCGTTCAGAAATTTGTTCAGGGAGGATGGCGATTTAAATATGCTCACTAGCCGGCTTTGATTTTCATCCTCTTTTTCTTCCGGCCCCTCTTCCGCCTGTTCCTGTTTCTCCAGCAGAAATCTTCCGAAGGCGCTCTTTCCTTCAGGCTTTGGTACAATCAGTTTTGGATGAATATCTTCATCATCGATTATTTTCTCAGTTGCGTTTTCCGGTTCCTTCGGCAATTCGCCAGGCGGAATTTTAGCCGCACCAGCCGTACCGCGGAAATTTATTTTCATAATCTGCTTGTAATCGAAATCTTTATCCTCTTCAAGTTTGTGTTCGATTATCCGTACGCTTTCCTGATGCGCGCTGTCAGCATCTATATTAACTGGTGAAATAACTCCGCTCTCTTGAGCCTTTAACTCTATTTCCGCTGATGATTTCTTTTTGCCTTCAGCCGTTTTTTTTCTTCCTCCCGCAGCCTTTTCGGCTCTGCCCGAATCTTTTTTATCTTTTAGCTGCTGCTTTTTTACCGTACTTTCCCCCGGCGTATCGAAGGCCAGTATTGCGTCGACAAAAGCTTTATCGTTCTGAAATTTGGCTTCGGTGGCTTCAAGATCAATACTGTATATCTCTGCAAAGTTCGGGAGATCGCCTTTGCGGTTTAATGTGGTAAGGCCCACCTGCTGAATTCTAAATCTCAAGTCATAATAATTTAAAGCTTCCGAATAATCTTCGAGCTCTTTAACGGCAAAAACAGGATCGAAAAATATTAATTCGCTTATCCCCCCTATGTTAAGGAAGAATCCGTATTTCGACGGATAAATCTCGAAGTCTTTGATGTTCGTTAAAAGACGGTAGACAATGAGGTTCTTGGGAGTGTATTCGTTAATGTACCGGCATACCTCGCCGTAGCTTATTTTCCTCGCTTCTTTTGAAGGGTCGTCTTTGAAGATGATTTTAAAGTTTCTTTCTAAATCGAAAATATTCCTGGAAAATATTATAACATCATCTTTCTTTATGTCCAGTGTTTCTAGAAGCATACACGTCCGTATAAAGATATATATTTAATATGCAGAACATTTCCGATCAAATTAGCAAAAAAAATCCTTAAATCCATCCCGCGCTGAATTGGTTTGGTACTAATCACCTGCCGCTGAAATATAAAATAATTAGGCGCTACTTTGCCCAGTAAATCAGCCCAAGTTCAAACGGATTTATCATCTGCGGATGTTTGGGAAGTATACGTATTGTATAGCCTTGATGCCCGCTCTGCATGCAGGCAATATTTCCTACGAAAGTGTAAGATCCGTTGCTGTTTTTTTCAGCTTTCATTACAACCGATGAATTGTCCTGCGGACTGTTATTTTCCAGAGGTCCGAAGTAAACCTGAACCTCTACGTCTTCGGGTGTAAGATTACCGAGTTCTATTACAGACTTCAGAATAAAATTCTCGCCTACTAACAGCTGCTTTGCGCTTCCGTCTGAGGAATATTCGAGAACATTAATCTTATCCCAATTGTCCTCAACCCTTCGTTTCCACTCTGCAAGTTCCTTAACCTTTTTCCAGTCCTTCTCCAGCAGTATATTCCGCTTTTCAAACGCCCGGCTGTAATACTTTTCAAAGTATTCCTGAACCATGCGGTGCGTATTAAAGAAAGGCCCGAGCGCTTTCATCGAGTTCTTTACTTTTGCTATCCATTTCCTCGGAAGATGATCTTCACCGCGCGAGTAGAATAAAGGAACGATTTGAGATTCAAGCGTAGTGTATAACTGCCTGGATTCTACCTCGTCCTGGTAATCCGGATCGGTGTATTCTTCCCCGTTGCCTATCTTCCATCCTACTTCGGGGTCAAATCCCTCGTCCCACCATCCGTCTAGGATGCTGAAGTTCAACCCTCCGTTGGCAATCACCTTCATACCTGATGTACCGCTGGCTTCGAGAGGCCTTCTCGGATTGTTAAGCCATACGTCGCATCCTTCAACAAGATAGTGAGCCACGTTCATGTCGTAGTTCTCAATAAAAGCAATCTTTCTCCGGAATCTTTCCTCTTTGGTCATCTGGAAGATTTCCTGGATGAAGCGCTTCCCTTCTTCGTCCTTGGGATGCGCTTTACCTGCAATTATGAATTGAACTGGACAATTTTTGTTGTTTATTATGTCAACTAGCCTGTCAATATCTTTGAATATTAAAGTAGCGCGCTTATAAGTGGCAAACCTTCTTGCAAATCCGATAGTTAATGCGGTTGGATCGAGTACCTCGGCTGCCGCTGCTAATTCTTCCTGGCTTCCTCCGCGGTTTCTTATCTGCTTTATTAATCTCCGCCTTACAAAAGCTACCAGCCTTTCTCTTCTGCGCTCGTGAGTCCTCCAGAGTTCCTCGTCAGGAATCTTGTCTATCCTGTCCCAGAGATTGCTCGAGGCTGGATTATGCACCCACTTTTCGCCTATATATTGAAGGAAAAGGTCCTCCATCTCAGCTGATAGGTGTGATCTCATGTGAACTCCGTTTGTCACATAACCTATCGGTATCTCGTTGAACGGAACATTCGGATAGCCGGACATCCACATCTTTTTTGATACCTCTCCGTGCAGTTTGCTTACACCGTTGATGAATCCAGCCGTGTTCATGGCCAGATGAGCCATGTTGAATACGTTTGAATCGCGGTCTTTGAATATTGTGCCGAGCGCGTAAAATTCCTTGTCGGATATTTTCAATTCGTTCCGGTAATACGAGCCGAAATATTTTTCAACTAGCTCGTTCGAAAATACGTCTATACCCGCGGGAACCGGCGTGTGCGTTGTAAAAATGTTCGAGTGATAACCTATTTCACTGGCTTCCTTAAATGACAGGCCCTCATTATTTATGAGAATTCTTATTCTTTCAAGCGAAAGGAATGCCGAATGACCTTCGTTCATGTGGCAGACCATGGGCTTTATGCCTAATGCGTGCATTGTTCTTATTCCGCCTATACCCAGAATTATTTCCTGCTGTATTCTGGTTTCGGCGTTTCCGCCGTAAAGTGTTTCGGTGATTTTCCTGTCGTTCTCACTGTTGCGGCTAACGTTAGTATCTAGTAAATATAACGGTATACGTCCGATTTGTATTTTCCATACCTGAAAATAAACATCTCTTTCTGACAGGTTTACGGAAAGCATTAGCGGCTCGTTTTGCTCGTTCTTCATTAATTCCATCGGCAGATTATCAAAGTCGTTCATCTCGTACCGCTCGTGCTGCCACCCGTCGGAATTAAGATACTGCTGGAAGTAGCCTTCCTTGTATAAAAGCCCCAGCCCAATCAGCGGGATTCCTAGATCGCTGGAAGCTTTAAGATGATCGCCGGCCAGCACGCCTAATCCGCCCGAGTAGGTCTGAAGGCATTCCGTTAGTCCGAACTCAGCCGAGAAATAAACTATATTGAATGAATCAGGATACGTGTATGTTTTCTGAAACCAGGTTTTTTCGGAGAGGTATTCGCGCAGCCTGTAATGCACTCTGTCTAAATGGGCAATAAATCCGTCGTCATGAGAAACTTCCGTTAATCTGTCCTGACTTATTTTTCCGAGCATCATAACGGGATTATGATTGGTGTCTTCCCACAGTTCCCTATCCAGACGCCTGAATAGCTCGCGCGAATCCGGATTCCAGCTCCAGTGAAGATTGTAAGCAACTTCTCTGAGTTTTTCCAAATTTTCAGGAAGCGCGGGAATAACATTATATGAACCTAAGAACTTAAACATGAACTCTCCGAAATGTTATTAATTATAACAGATTCTAACTTTATGAATTAACTTTATTCTATCTGATAAATATACGCAATCCCTGTTTTATCGAAAAATTAAAATAAAGCGATATTCTAGGTAAATCCGCATTTAGGGATGAAAAGATAATCTACATAAATATACAGGACAAGCTTGACAATCAATTATTTTTTTTTAGGAATTATTCTTATTGTTTTTTATTTTAAGCCAATTATAAAAGTTTTCGGAGTTCCGCTTTTTCTTTCCGAAGTTCTATGCTGATATTTATTGGCATAAATTTATCAGCAAAGGGGTAATAAATCTTTTAACTCGGTCGTCTTTATTTTATTCCGTGCCGTAAAAGTTACTTGCTCTTGCTGTACCGTAAATAATTTTTATCTCGTATGAATAAAATCCTTCTTATTGAAAGAAACGATGATGTAATATTGCAGGTTGCCTCTGCCCTTAATTCGGAACAATATGAGATCGATATTGCCGAATCGGCTGAAAGAGGATACGACCTCGCCGTGAAAAATATCCCAGATCTTATTATCTGCGGTTTAAATATTTTTGAATCGGGAATTAACAGCCTTTCTGACACGATCGAAAAACAGTCTGCTGCATCCGCCACTCCTTATATCTACATACTAGAGCATGGGGACAAACCCGTAAGAAAAAACAATTCGGCATTAGATTATTATCTTGTAAAACCGTTCCGGCAGGAAGAATTGCGGCAACTCGCGGATTTTGCCATCAACCGCTATTCCGAGCTGAAAAAAAGATCCGAAAAAAATCTGAACGATCTGCGCGGCAGCATTTCTTTTTCTTTACCGCACGAATTTTTTACACCGCTTAACGGTATTATGGGATTCTCCGAACTGCTTATTAATGATCTTGATCAGCTTGTCAAAAATTTTGTCAAGCTGATCAAGATCATTAATAAGCAGTTCGGAGAATCCCATAATACCGTTAAGCGGTGTAAAAA
>JBJKTB010000302.1:0-3031 GCA_046703345.1 Ignavibacteriaceae bacterium | reverse complement strand
CGCTGGTTTCATGGCACAGGAAGGCCATAGTAGCTGCGGGACTTATTTATTTTATTTCTCCCATTGACGCAATTCCCGATATTACGCCGCTGATCGGTTATCTTGACGATCTCGGCGTAATAACGGCTCTGCTTAAATTTCTCGGGCACGAGCTGATACCTTATTATGATCCGAATTACAGAGCGTAGGCAACAAAGAAAATTTGATTGGATATTCGAAAATATGAACTACTTGGAATGAAATTATGACAATTAGAATAGGGGTGCAAAAATGCAAGATAAAATTTTAAGTGAAATTCTTAAAGAAATGAAGGGCATCCGTTCAGAGCTTACCGCGACTAATAAACATCTGGAGGATGTAGTTGAAAAAGTAAGCGAGAACTCCGGCCGTTTAGATACGCTTGCGGAAAAGACGATTGAGAACTCCGGCCGTTTAGACAAGCTTGTGGAAAAGACGATTGAGAATTCCGGCCGTTTAGATACACTTGTAGTTAGGGTTGAAGAAAATTCAAAACAAATGAATTTTTTTACTGACAAAGTTGAGGAAAATACCGGATACGTAAGCGGAATGGCTGCATCAGTAAAAATCATGACGAACGAATTTTCAAATATGAGGCTAGAGCTTACCGAAATAAAAAAAATGTTAGCGGAGAAAGTAATATGGAATAACGATTCGGTATCAATTGAAACGAACGGCGGAAACAAGATAACCGGGACGATACGGAAAAGCGGCTGATTCGAGCGTCTTCGAGTTTTTTTAATACTTCTTTAATCTACGGAATATATGAATTTTAAAGTAACCAAGAGTAATATACTTTTCAGGGGAAAAGTGTTTGATTTAAAAGTAGACGAAATAGAATACGACAGCGGCAACCCGGGAATAAGAGAAACCGCTATCCATCCGGGCGGGGCTGTTATGGTAGCTGTGAAAGACGACGGCCGGATTATACTTGTTAAGCAGTACCGCTACCCGATAAACGAGAAGCTGCTGGAGCTGCCGGCCGGCAAGCTTAACAAAGGCGAGGATCCGATGGTCTGCGCCGTGAGGGAGCTGGAAGAAGAAACGGGATATAAAGCCGGAAGAGTGGAGAAACTCGGCGCAATCTGTACTACTCCCGGTTTCTGCACGGAGATACTTCATATCTATATTGCTAAGGAGCTCTCACCAGGTAATCATAACAGGGAAGAGGGAGAATACGGGATGGAGATACTTGAATTGGAATATTCAGCAATAGAAGAAAAAATAAAGAACGGAGAGATAAAGGACGCTAAGACAATATGCGGAGTGCATCTGGCTCTGCCGTATCTTAAGCAAAAATAAGTTTTATCTATTACTGATCATTTACGCTGAACTGTTCTTCGTTCTTACTAAAGTATAAAGCGCTGTCTCTAGTTAATTCGGCGGGTGTGACGCTAAATAACAAATGACGCGCCGTTCATCATCGACGAAACAATTTTATCATTTTGAAGGTATCAAAGTGATGAATATGATTATCCCCGTCATCCAGTAAAGATTTTACCCGGACTGCGGCCGGCGGATGACGGAGCTGATAGTGAGTTATGAGGAGATGAAAAGATGAAAGCATTATTGATATCGCTGACGGCTCTTTTATTTCTAACCCTGATCGGGGTTCTGTATCTTATACAGCTTTATATAACTTTTTAACAATAGTTCCGTTCTTCATATGAACTTCATTTCAGAGTTATACAGTTTAATTATCCCTGGTAAAAAGCCGTCTCTCAAATTAATTGACAGTAATTTTTTTAAACAAATAAATATTCTCTACGCCGTTAACAGGCACTGCAAGTCTGATGAAAGCGGCATCCGGATTAAAGGGAACAAACACCATTCCGCCTGCACGGTCATTCTTATACAAAGTCGTCCTTCTTAAAACTTCATTCTCCCAGTAGCGCGATTCACTGCTGATGTTATACTTGTCATTAGCATAGTCGTTTTCCTCGTCCGTCTGGCGGTTAGCCCAGTCGGTAATATCGCCGCTTACTTTGCTTAATTTATGCCTGCTTCTGCTGTCGGAAACATCGCTAATAACATTTACAAGCGCGAAGGTTAAGTTTAATCCGGACACAACAGAATGGAGTGTGTTTCTGTTTTTCATTGCCGATGAAAGCTCTTCTAGATGTCTTTCAGGATCGACGGCATGAAAGAGTTTGCCGGCCGGAAGCAGTTCCTTATTTTCATTAAGCTGTTCGGCGAAAATCTTTTCCGGAAGGAACGTGAAGGCGGAGTCGGATAAATTTTCTACGGTAACATAAAAGACAAAATTAGAATTACTCTGTCTTTCAAAAGAAACGGAAGTGCTGCTGTTGTTATCTTGCCTGAAGGCGACCTCACGGCCTTTATAATAATCAAGATCCTGATCTTCCGAGGTAAGCTTATAATAGGACGCGGCGCAGCCGTTGAGAAAAAGCAGAACGGCAAGGCCGGATAATGATTTTAGTACGATGAGCTGAAAACGCTTCATTGCAATATCCCCGTTGTTAAATTCAGGTTTTCAACATCAATTAAAATGCCGGCCGGCATTCTTTATAAATAAATTAAAATTTAGGAAGTAAACCGGCCGTCTGTACAATAAACCGGACTAAGATGTATAACTAAATTTACACCGTAAATAAGCCAGTACGGCGCTTTAATGTTATGATTCGATGTTTTGAAATTACTTTTAAAATAGACTAAATTGCCTCCGTAAAAACAGTCATGGTTATGTTAAAATCGTTACTTGTAAAAGATTACGCGCTAATAGAGCATATAGAAGCCGGATTCGGTTCTGGGCTGAATATTATAACCGGAGAAACCGGCGCCGGTAAATCCATCCTGATTGACGCTATGGGTCTGCTGCTCGGAGAGCGGGCTTCTACGGAAATAGTAAGGAAGGGTTCGCCGAAATCGGTAGTTGAGGGAATATTCGACGTAGAGGGGAACAAAAAAGTAAAGAAGATGCTTGAAGAGAACGATATTGATTTTATGCCTGAGCTGATATTAAGAAGGGAGATATCCGTAAAGGGTTCGAACA
>JBJKTB010000301.1:0-2505 GCA_046703345.1 Ignavibacteriaceae bacterium | reverse complement strand
TTATGTATGCCGGGAATGTGCCGGTAATTATAAAATGCCCGCCTATTGTTACGCTTATGGCGTTTGGCTGAAGCATCGACTGGGAGCTGTTTGATTTTTCTTCAGTCTGCGCACTGAATTCCGCCGCGCATAGAAAAACAATAAAGAGCACATACAAATATTTTTTCATCTGTTATACCTTGTTAAATTCCTCTTGTTTATTTTCTAAATTTTATACTGCTCCGCGTAATATTTCTGGTATTCCCCGGATATTATTCTTTCCCACCATGTTTTATTTTTCAAATACCAATCAATTGTCTTTTCAATCGCGTCTTCAAAGGAGAAGACCGGCTTCCAGCCCAGTTCATTTTGTATCTTTGATGAATCGATCGCGTAACGCCTGTCGTGCCCTGGACGGTCTTTTACGTACTTTATTAAGTCTTCCGATTTGTTTAAGAATTTTAAAATAAGTTTGACGATATTGATGTTCTGCATTTCACGGCTCGCGCCGATGTTATATACTTCTCCTGCTTTCCCTTTCTCAAATACCATGTCTATTGCGCGGTTGTGATCAATTACATAAATCCAGTCACGTACGTTCAACCCGTCGCCGTATACCGGCAGCTGTTTGTTATTTAATGCATTAATAATCATCAGCGGAATAAGCTTCTCCGGAAATTGATACGGCCCGTAGTTGTTTGAACAGCGTGTCACAACAACCGGCAGCCCGTATGTATGATGAAACGCAAGCGCCGCCATGTCAGCTCCGGCTTTGCTCGAGGAATAAGGACTGTTGGGTGAAAGCGGCGTAGTTTCGGTGAAATATCCCGTAGCACCTAAACTCCCGTAAACTTCATCGGTTGATACCTGCAGAAATTTCTCGGCTCCGAATTTCCTGGCGGCTTCAAGAAGCACATTTGTACCGACAACATTAGTTAAATAAAAGACTTCCGAACCAAGTATGCTCCTGTCTACATGCGATTCGGCGGCAAAATTAATTACATATTTAATTCCGTACTTTGCGAAGATATAACTTACCAGCTCCGAATTTGTTATATCGCCTTTTACAAACTTGTAGTTCCTTTTTTTCTCTGTCTCTTTTAAATTCTCAAGGTTGCCGGCGTAGGTAAGTTTATCGAGATTCACGATGAAATAATCGTCTCTCCCGGCAAGTATGTGATTTATGAAATTGCTTCCTATAAAGCCCGCGCCGCCCGTTACTAGAATATTTTTCATTTATCTCCTAAAAAGAAAATAATCCGACGAAAACTCCCGCCTGAATATAAAAACAGTTGCCGCTAATATCCGAAGGAGCATTTAATATATCTTTGTTGTTGTCGTATGTCCACTTGCTTCCGAAGGTAAGCTGATACCCTAATCCTATCCTGAAATCAATCAAACGGTAAGTAGGTATGTCAAAATTAAGTGTGGGTGTGAATATCCAATAGCTGTTCTTCAAAGTAGAGCTGAATGTTGAACTGTTTGCGCTCCTTGCTTCCAGCCAGAAGTACTGCCAGTCATAATTGCCTAAGTTCTTGTAAAGCTGAATGTTTAGGCTTCCCCTTCCAAGCAAGGCCCCGACAGATATTCCGATATTCTTTACGTACGGAAGAGTGTACTCTACGGTTAAACCGCCTCCGCTTAAAGACAATACAGCCTCGCGCGATTCCTTTACGTACAGGGGAACCGGGCCCGGTCCGTTTATGGTTTTACTGATCGAAGATGATCTGGAACCGCCGAATCCTATTCCGCCGATTCTTAAATTGGGAACGATCCCCAGATATATAAATCCCGCTCCGCCTGATGTATAGAAACCGCTTGCCGGCATGTCAGGTACGCCGAATCCTTTAAGCTGGGCGTTAACACCGTCAAGCTTCGGAACTATCCATCCGCCCACATAACCGCCGCCGCCGCCGAACGGCGCGTCGTAAAATGATGATTCCTGTCCGAATAATGCCGCGTTTGCAAGCATCAAAAAAATTAAAATGCGATAGATTATCTTCATAAAGTAATGTAAATATTAAATAAATTTACCAAAGCTCCCCTGAAAAACCAAAGAGGAGAATGTACGTTTTAAATCGCGTTAATACCCTGAAACAATCGTTTTCTGAGCGGAATACAGTCAACCAGGAAGAATGGAGTGTTGGAGTATTGGAATGCTGCATTAACTGAATTATTCGATTTCCCCAATTCATCCAGATATTCCATCATTCCAATATTCCATTTCTCCATAATTCTATCCTTCACAAACTCCAGCCGTTTACTTGCCGTCCGTTCCCGGATTGAGATACTGCACATCCATATGATAATCCCATTTATCGAAGTACAGATTCCCGCCTTTCCACTCAACTTCGCCACGCTGAAAATCGTTAGTCTCGCTCCTGGGATAAACCTTTTCTGGGAACAGCGGCTGTCCGTAATCGTCGTTAACAATCATACGGTAAGAATCTATTCCTCCGATATAATAATATTTTATATGCGGATCATTCGAGTAATCCTGGATTCCGAAACTCTGATCAAGCGGAA
>JBJKTB010000300.1:0-11385 GCA_046703345.1 Ignavibacteriaceae bacterium | reverse complement strand
CATCCTAACCTTCCTATAAAAACTTCCAAAATTAAAATCATATACAGCGAAAGCAAAACGGCCGACGAAAAAATTAAGCTTCAGATTGAAAACACGAAAAGCAGAGGCACGATAACCGTCGTTTCCTCCGATGGAAATATACGGGAATTTGCGCGCGTATGTGGCTGCGACACAATTTTAAGCGAAGATTTCGGTGCCGAGTTATCAAAGAGAAAAGAAACGGACGAAGAGAAGAAAAAAATCGAAGCGATGAACAGCGTGGAGGAATTTAAAAGATTATTTAACGTGAAATAAATTTACCGTGCCTATTATTTCAATTTTAGTTAAACAAAATAATTTCGTGTTGAAATACAAAGACAGTTTTACGCAGACTGCAGAATCTCTTCTTCAGGAAGAACTATTGAGAACTCGGTGTATTCATTAGGAACCGACAAAGCGTAAATTTCTGCGTTATGCCAGTTGACGATGGCTTTTACAACCGACAGACCAAGTCCCACTCCGCCCGTTTTTCTGTTGCGCGACGATTCGACCCGGTAGAATCTGTCGAATATTTTAGGGATCGATTCCTGCGGTATACCTTCGCCCTGGTTGATCACGCTAATTTTGATTTTGGAACCTTCGATCACTTCTCCGGTGATTTTAATTGTATTATTTTCGTCTCCGTACTTAACCGCATTATCGATTAAGTTAGACAGAGCCTGAGTCATCAGTTCCTTATCGACCGAAACAGTTGAATTGGTATAGGATTCAACCGCCAGTTTTATATTCTTTTCGGCGCCTAGAATTTTTAGATTATCGGCGATGTTTCTGAGAAATCCGTCTAAATTGATTTTTTCTTTTTTAATTTCGATGAGCGAGTGATCGATTTTTGATATAAAGAACAGGTTGTCTATTATCTTGGTGAGCCTGATAGTTTCCTCGTAATTGCTCTTCAGAACTTCGACGTACTGTTCGGGGGTTTTGGGGGACTTAAGCGCGATCTCGGTCTCGCCGCGCAGAATTGTAAGCGGAGTTTTAAGCTCATGCGCTGCGGAAATAGAAAACTGGTTCATGTAGTCGATGGACGTTTTTATTCTGCTTATCATATCGTTCATCTTTTTCACGAGCCGGCCGTACTCATCGCTGTATTTCTCGCCCGATATTTTCTCGTCAAGGTTAAGCGCGGTAATCTCCTCGGTCTTTTTTATGATGGCATCGATTCTGGACAGAGACTTCGCGGAAATTATTGTGCCGCCAATCAGCGAAATTATGAAGAAGAGCGGAGCCAGTATAATAAAAAACCGGGCTAGGCTGTTGACTGTCATTGTGATCGACTGAAGAGGAAAGGCCACAATTACCTTATAACTGCTTTCGTTTATCTGGACGCATCTAATCGGCTTAACCGATAGGGAAGTGTCCCGAAAAGTAAACAAGTTCATCGGTTTAGTCATTTTGGGGAAAAACAGCGTATCGTCGGCAAGGTTGGCTGATTTAAAGTAGATTTTATTTTTAAAATCTATCTGTATAAAATTGTTCCGCATGTTAAAAGCAACCTCGTTATAAATAACATCCCATATCAGATCTTCAGGATCGGAATAAGTAGAGTCGGGTACAAAGTGTTCGATGTCCATTCTCTTTTCAGAAACAACATGGAGTATAGCTTTCGCTTGATTTTTAAGATTAAGATCGAGGTTATCCAGCAGAGTATGATAGAGATACAGGTAGAGGAAAATTCCTAATAATATTTCCAGCACCAGAAAAAGAGATGAGTACCAGAGCGTGGTTTTAAACCGCGTGGATTTTAGGAAAAGTTTTATCTTAAGCAGCATGTTTTATTTATCTCAAACAAGATTTTAAATTCTCCGGCTCTCAATCATCCTTAATTATATAACCGACTCCTCTAATTGTATGAATAAGAGGCTTCTCAGAATTAGCGTCAACCTTCGTTCGAACCTTGTTAATGTAAACATCAATAATGTTCGTTTCGGTATCAAAGTGATAGTCATAAACGTGCTCAATCAATTTTGTCCTCGAAACTACCTTATTCATATTCCGCATCAGGTATTCAAGTATAGAATATTCTTTCGGCGTAAGAATTATTTCCCGGTTGTTCCTTATTACCCGGTGCGACTGCAGATCAAGCACAAGGTCGCCGGCTTTAAGCTTTGTTGTTTTAGCGCTCTCGGATCTTCTAAGCAGTGCTCTAATCCTGGCCAAAAGCTCTTCAAATGCGAAAGGCTTTGTAAGATAGTCATCGGCGCCTGCATCAAGTCCTTCAACTTTATCATTCACGCTGTCTTTTACGGTCAGCATAAGAACAGGAGTAGCAATACCTCTGTTTCTCAGCTCCCTGACAACTGCAAGGCCGTCCATGTAAGGCAGCATGATATCCATTATGAAAAGATCGTACTCCTCGGAAGAAGCCAGCTTAAGTCCTTCTTTGCCGTCAAGCGCAACATCCACGGCATAGTATTCTTCTTCCAAACCCTTCTTTATAAAAGAAGCTACTTTTTTCTCGTCTTCAACTATTAAAATTCTCATACGAGAAAAATAAATAAAAAAGGAGAGTTAAAAAACTCTCCTTGTAAAACACACCGGTTAAATCGAGAGTTATTTCTTCTCAGAAGCTTCTTTCTTTTCAGCTTTCTTATGAGCAACTTTCTTGTGAGCTTTCTTCTCTACCTTAGCGCCTTCTTTCTTCTCGGCTTTCTTCACTTCTGCTTTCTTATGAGCTTTTTTAGCAACTTTAGCTTCGGCTTTCTTTTCGGTCTTAGCTTCTTTCATTTCAGCTTTCTTTTCGGTTTTTACTGCTTCTTTTTTCTCAACTTTTGCTTTGTGTTTCGGTTTTGCCTGCTGTTCCTGAGCAAAGGAAGCACTGAGTCCGACGGTTAAAAAGAAAGCAACTAAAACAACTGCTGATAAAACGCGAGATTTCATTATAATACCTCTCATCCTTTTTGTAATACTGTTAGAATTATTAATTCGGTAAACTCATTTTGAATTTACATGAGTAAACTTAATTCAATAAGATTAATAACATCTTAACGAAAGATTAATAAAAATTAATCTTTGCCTGCCGGCTTTATGAAGAGGAAACTGTAAAAACGCGCGAAAATTAAGGAATTTTAACTCAACAATATCAGACTGAATCTTAATAGGATGAATAGTGGAATGGCAAGAAATCGGGCATGGAATGCGGACAGAAGTAATAAATCTTATTTTGAGTGAAAATTAGATGTGAAGGAGGACTAATAAAGTCCTCCTTAAAAAGGAAATTAAAATCCTGTCTGGAAATTAAATGTTAGACTTGAAGGCAGAGTCGGCGGATTAGACACTCCTACTGATACGTTCCATCCGAGCTCAGCGCTTTGTCTCTTATTGTAAGCGGCGACGAGTCTAACCGCGTTAATCGCGCTTGCAACTCTGTTCAATATAAGAGCGCCGACCACGAAACGCAGGTTGTTATGGGCCTGCTCGCCGGCAACCCACATATCTCTGTAGGATTGCCGCTGCGCGTTGGTCTGCCATGACCAGTTGAAAGTTTTAGGTGAGTAAAGTTCGTTAAAGTTTCCGGAAAGAGCCTGAGCATTGTTGTACTCGGCTACGTTCATGTAGTTGCCTATCGTGGCGAAAAACGTATCGTCTTTTCCCTGCAGATTTACTCCCCCCGTTGAGGCGGCAAAAGCTTTATACCGGTTTTTCTGCCAGTTGCCGTAAGCATTCATTCCTATATAGGCGCCCCATATAGCACCCTCGGCGATCGTAAAATATTTGCCGCTTGAGTACGAACCGGCGTAAAGCTCACCCATTCCAGGTAGAAGCAGAGAATAAAGTATAGCCAGGCCGGCGTTCTTCTTTCCTACCGATACATTTTGACCGGCGGTTTCATTTAAATTTTGAAGGCCGCGTACAGTACGTATAGAATTCTCCAGAGGAAGGAGTTTTGATGATGTTGTCTGCGAAAACGCGCATGTGGAAATAAGTATGAAAGCTAAGAGGATTTTGTTCATATTTTTTAAGTGTAAGTTTAGAATTAACAAGCAATTAAATCAATAGATTTTTTTGTCCCTTTTATTTTCCCGAAACATTTATCTCCGTCAACTTTGATTATACTTACGTTTGAGAACTTATTAACTAGAGATGAATTATATGAATGGGCAACTCTGACATAATTTGAAGAAAAGCCTTTCATTAAGCCGTTATCTTCGGCTTCCTCGAATAAGACGCTGAGCTCTTTTCCTGTCATTTCCGAATAGAAAGCATTTTTCTTTTTCTCGCTAAGAATCCGGAGTATGTTGTTTCTTCTTTTTCTCTCGAAAACGTCTACGGCTTCTGGCATGTTAACAGCTTTTGTATCCGGTCTTTCGGAGTAAGTGAAAACGTGAAGGTAAGAAACGGGAAGCTCACGCAAGAAATTATGTGTTTCTAAGAAGTCTTCTTCGGTTTCACCGGGGAAGCCGACTATTACATCAACGCCGATTCCGAGATCAGGAATCATTTCCTTTGCCTTAAGAATTAATTTCCTGTACTCGGCGGCTGTATATCGTCTCTGCATCAGCTTCAGAATTTTTGGACTTCCGCTTTGAAGCGGTATATGAAAATGTCTGCACATTTTATTATTCTCAGCCGTTAGCCGTAGAATATCATCTGTAAGAAGATTCGGTTCTATCGAGCTGATTCTGATTCTGAAATCTCCGGAAATGTTTACCATCTTTAGGAGAAGAGAGTACAGACCGGTGCCGATGGCTTTGCCGTAGTCTCCCACGTTTACGCCGGTAAGAATGATTTCTTTATAACCTTGTCCTACAAGATTATTAAACTCTTCAAGAACTTTCCCGGATTCCATACTTCGGCTTAAGCCGCGTGCTTTAGGAATTGTACAGAATGAGCATTTATAGTCGCAGCCGTCCTGAATTTTAAGGTAAGCTCTTGTCCGGCTGTCGGCGTCTGTAGAATGCGCCGGGCCGAATTCGTCCAACTGCTGAGTGGGGGAGACGTAAACGCAGGCAAGATCAGTTTTCTTAAAATCGTTTATAAGCGAAAAGAGTTTGAATTTTTCGTTGCTCCCAAGTACCGCGTCAACACCATCTATTTCAGATATCTCGCCGGGCCTAAGCTGCGCATAGCATCCAGTTACCACAACATACGCCTGCGGATTCTGACGAAGCACTCTTCTGACAATCTGCCGGCATTCCTTCTCGGCGTTCTCTGTAACGCTGCAGGTGTTCAATACATAAACATCGGCATTCTGCTTGAAATCAACTATACGGAATCCCATATTGAGAAATTGATTTCCCAGAGTAGATGTTTCCGAAAAGTTAAGTTTGCAGCCTAAGGTATGTAATGCGACGGAACGGGACATATTCAACCATTTTAAAACTTTAAGAGCGGGAGAAATCTCCCGCCCTTAATTATTCACTGTCTAATGTTAACTTAATTTGATTTTTCCTGGCTCTGGCCGTGGCTTCCGTCGTTGATGTCGAATATCGGAAAGTCAGCAGCATCAACAGCACCGGTTTCGGCATTAACAATTTCCTGAACCGATACTCTGTCGAATTTGTGCTTATCAAGATAAGCTCTGATTTCCTCTTCAGTCTTGTCTTTCAAAGCAGCCAAAGCGCTCAGAACGATCTTCTTATTTTCCTTGTCGAACTCGATAACCTTAAGCGGAATCGAATCGTCGACAGGGAAGTGGTTCGCTACGTTCTTTATCTTTGTAGTAGCAAGCTGAGTTGCGGGAACAAATCCGTCAACATGCTCGGGAAGTTCAGCTATTAGACCTTTCTCGATTATGCGAACTACTTTCCCTTCGGTTTCGGTACCGACAGCGTAAAGTTTTTCGAACTGGTTCCATGGATTCTCCTGAACCTGTTTGTGGCCTAAAGATATTTTCCTCTGCTCTACATCCACACCGAGAACGATAACTTCGAGCTTTTCGCCCTTCTTTACAACTTCGCCGGGATGGCGGATTTTCTTTGTCCACGACAAATCAGAAATATGCACGAGTCCGTCAACTCCTGGTTCAAGCTCAACAAATACTCCGAAGTTTGTTAAGTTGCGCGCTATGCCTGTGTGTTTTGAACCTACAGGATACTTCTGCATTAATGATTCCCACGGATCCGGCTCAAGCTGCTTGATTCCGAGAGATATCTTCTTCTCTTCCTTATCGAGACTTAAAATAACGGCTTCAACAATCTGTCCCATCGCAACAACCTGTGAAGGATGTTTTATGTGCTGTGTCCAGCTCATTTCAGAATTGTGAATCAAGCCTTCGATGCCTTTTTCTATTTCTATAAAAGCGCCGTAATCTGTAAGAGAAACAACGCGTCCAGATACCTTGTCGCCGACTTTATATTTAGTATCGATATCTTCCCAAGGATGCGGGAGAAGTTTTTTCAAGCTTAGAGAAATTCTCTTCTTCTCTTCGTCGAAATCCGTAACGACAACTTTAATAGTCTGATCGAGTTTAACAACTTCATTAGGATGATTGATTCTGCCCCAGCTGAGGTCGGTGATGTGAATGAGTCCGTCTACGCCGCCGAGATCGACGAACACGCCGAAGTCGGTGATTGCTTTAACGGTACCCTCAAGTATCTGTCCTTTCTCGAGGCTGTTGAGTATCGCGTCTCTCTGATCGGCGATCTCTTCCTCAACGAGAACTTTGTGAGAAACGACTACGTTCTCGGTCGGTATATTTACTTTTACAACCTTGAAGTCCATCGTCTGTCCGACGAAGGCGTCAAAATCTCTAATAGGACGAATGTCAATCTGAGAACCGGGCAGGAACGCTTCCATTCCCATAAGGTCGACAACCATACCGCCCTTAATTCTTTTAAGAATCTTGCCCTGAATAATTTCGCCTGTCTCGTGGGCTTTAACAACTTTCTCCCAGATCCTTAAGAAATCTGCTCTCTGCTTGCTGAGTACGAGATTACCTTCCTGGTCTTCAACGCTCTCGAGCACAACTTCAACTTCTTTACCAACCTTAATCTCTTCCGATTCGTGAAACTCGCCCTTCGGTATAGAACCTTCTGATTTAAAACCAACGTCGAGAATTACGTTATCGCCCTGTATGCGTACTATCTTGCCTTTTATTAGCTCGCCTTCTTTAACGTCTTTGAAAGACTCTGTATAGAGTTTTGCAAGCGTTAAGAATTCTTCCTGTGAGTACTCCTCATCGTTAAATAACCGTTTCGCTTTTTCAAAGTCATCAACAGTCGCTAATTTTTTCCTCGTGTCTTTTGTCTCTTCGGACATTCATCCTCCTAAAAATGTGCTCTGCAGTTATTGCCTAAAACCATCAAAATGCATTAACGCAGACAAATTTATTTAACATAATTATTTAAGATGGTTTTTCTTAAATTTATTTTTTATCAATTATTTTGACTAAAATCTATTCCTTTTTCTGCCGCAAACTGTGCAACTCTATCCAGAATTATGTTTACCTGCTGCTCAATTGTTACTTTAGAAGTGTCCACTTCAAAAGCATCGGCTGCTTTAACAAGGGGACTTACTTTTCTGGAAGAGTCTATTTTATCGCGTTTAAGAAGATTGTTTTTGGTGTCTTCCAGACTTATATCTATTCCTTTTTCCTCGAATTCTTTTTTCCGTCTAATGGCCCTCTGTTCTATAGAAGCCGTAAGGAAAATTTTTACCTCGGCATCGGGGAAAACCACAGTGCCGATATCGCGGCCTTCCATGACGACACCGCCGTCCTTACGGCCCATTATTCTCTGTTTGTCTACGAGAGCCTTTCGGACGCCTTCGATCTTACTTACGTCGCTTACAAGCTGATTTATTTCGGGAGTACGTATAAAACCTGTTACGTCATAGCCGTCAACTTTCACGTAAGTAGTGCCGTCAATGAACTTCAGTTCTATATCAATATGATTTGCCAGGTCAACAACCGCATCCTGGTCGTTCAGAATATTTCTTCTTTTCGCCTCAAAAGTAATCGCCCTGTACATGGCTCCCGTATCTATATACAAAAAACCCAACCGCTGAGCGACAAGCTTGGCTGATGTACTTTTGCCGGAACCTGCCGGGCCATCGATTGCAACGATTAATCTTTTGGTCATAGTTAGCAAAAATAGTGAATATTTATCAAATATCAAATAATACAGATGACGATTTATAACGGATTTTTGGCCCGGAAGCCGTTGTTATTTAATGAGTTGGAGAAACAAAAATGTGTTAAATCTCTTCGCCGCTCAATTCATCTAAAATAGTGGAAACGAACGGATCGGATTCGTCGTTTTTCTTTGGAACCTGTGTTGTTTTGTTTTGTTCACGCGGAGAATGTTCTTTGCGCGGAGAATATGCTGCTTCCTCCCTAAATTTCATTACCATTTTCTTTCCGAAATACTCCTGGGTTTTCTTTGCTAGATATTCTTCTTCGTGCCTAAGTATGTTAACACCGTGGGAGTCCTCGCTTGTCACATTAAGTATGTTGCCTTCTAGTCCAAGCAGATTAACACCGCGCATGAACGGCCCGAGTATGAGCCCTTTATCCGAACTTACCGCCTCGACGAATCCGCTCCATTTTTGAACGACCGAGTCGAAGCTGAAATCGGACTGACTGAGGTCCGTATTAGCGGCAGTGGGTCTTGCAACTGATTTAACCTGCTTTACGCTTAAATCCGGAGATGAGAATGGTTTCTTAGAGTGCGGGGCAGCCTGTCTTTCAGCGGCTTCTGTCTGGGGGAAGTTTTTTTTTGTGCCGGCGTCAGTCCTTGCTGAAGTCGGTGCGGTGATGCCTCCGCTGTTAATGCCCGATAGTATTTCGCTGATTGTGGACGTTTTCTCCAATCCGATTAAGTGGCTGAGGGAAATCTCGATCTTTAATTTCTGGTTTTGCGTGAATCGTAACTCCTGATGCGTTCTGTTTAGAAAATTTAATATTCTTAGAATATCTCCCTCTGAAAATTTGTCAGCGTATTCTATGTAGCGAGCTTTATAAACATCGGCGGATTCAACCAAATCGGTTTTCTGGCTCAGCACTACCGTCATTATGTTGCGGAAATGTTCAATCAGGCCGTCCATGAAATCAACAAAGTTCCATCCGTTCTGGTAAATTGTTCCGGTAACTTCGAATACTGTTTTAAAGTTTTTCTCAAGTACGGCGTCTGAGATTGTAAAGTAGATTTCGTCGTCGATAAGGTTAAGCATTTTTGCAACCGTGGCTGCTTCAATATCATTTCCGCAGTAAGAAACTATCTGATCGAAGAAACTTTCGGCGTCTCTTAAGGCGCCGTCCGCTTTTTTTGCAATGATGGTGAGCGTTTTGTCGTCGATCTTAATCTTCTCGTTTTCGGCAATCTTACTAAGAAGAGTTTTTATAGTATCAAGCTGAATTCTTCTGAAATCGAACCGCTGGCATCTTGAAATTATGGTGAGCGGAACCTTGGGAATATCCGTAGTCGCGAAGACGAAGAGTGAATGTTCCGGCGGCTCCTCAAGCGTCTTTAAAAACGCGTTGAAGGATTCCTTAGTAAGCATGTGCACTTCATCTATTATGTAGATCTTATATTTCCCTTTAGTCGGCGCGTATTTTACCGAATCTCTCAGCGTTCTTATTTCGTCAATACCGCGGTTGGAAGCTCCGTCAATTTCTATAATATCCATCGACTGGGTCGACTGGATAGACCGGCACATCTCACATTCGTTGCAGGGCTCGGCATCTTTCTGATTGATACAGTTCAGAGTTTTCGCAAGGATTCGTGCGGTAGTAGTTTTCCCAACGCCGCGGGGGCCCGTAAACAAATACGCGTGCGCGATACGGTTGTTTCTTATTGCGTTTTTCAGTGTCGCGGTGATGTGCTCTTGTCCCACAACCTCGTCAAATCGCTGCGGGCGCCACTTCCTTGCTGTTACTATGAATGCCATAGTATTCCTTTTTCTTATTAACGGGTCACAACAATATAAAATATTGGCTACAAAATTTCATCCGAAATAAATCTGCAGAGCTCTTCCAGGTATTCTTTGTCGGTTGAATTAAATGAATTGTACTCGCTGCTGTCTAGATCGAGCACGCCGAAGAGCTCTTCGCCCTTCATCACCGGAACAACAATTTCAGATTTCGAATCGGCGTCGCAGAAAATATGTCCGGGAAATTGATTTACGTCCGGAACAATCACTGTCCTTCGTTCAGCGGCGGCGGTTCCGCAGACTCCGGATCCTACTTTGATAAAAGTACACGCCACTTTTCCCTGGAACGGGCCGAGATAAAGTTTTTCCCCGTCGTAAAGATAAAATCCCACCCAGCTTATCTTCTCAAACGACTGCTTTAACGCAGCGGAGAAATTCGACAGATTGGATATCCGGTTGTCGTCTTTGCTAAGCAGCGACTTGATCTGCGGAAGTATCTGCTTATAGATATCCTCGCCGGCGAGATTTTTATCAACGATAAATGTTTCGGCCAATTATTTTGTCTTTCTTTTTTTTGAAGCCGCTTTTTTTGCGGAAGATGCTTTTGATATTTTATAATCTTCAAATACATAAGGAATAGCATCTTCTATTTTTTCAACCGATACTATTTTTAATCCCTCTTTTACGCTGTCCTGAATTTCCTTTAAATCTATTTCATTATCCTTGGGGATGAGAACGGTTTTAATCCCGTTCCTTTTAGCCGCTAGAAGTTTTTCGTTCAATCCGCCGATCGGCAATACGTTGCCTCTGAGAGTAATTTCACCTGTCATCGCTACACCGTTTGAAGCAGGCTTTCCCGACACAGCGGAAAGCATAGCCATTGTCATTGTTATACCCGCCGAAGGTCCGTCTTTCGGAATGGCTCCTTCGGGAAGATGGATGTGAATTTCCCTGCCTTTGTAAAAGTTAGGATCGATGCATAGCTCTTTCGCGGCCGAACGGATATAACTCAGCGCCGCCTGCGCCGATTCTTTCATCACGTTGCCTACCTGGCCGGTAAGAGTTAATCTTTCGGTACCGTTCATTATGGCAACATCAACTGTAAGTATCTCGCCTCCGACGCTCGTCCAGGCAAGCCCGGTTACGCTGCCGACTTTGTAGCGGTTGTCATGTTTATGAGAGCGGTAGCGGGGAACTTTAAGGTATTCTTCCACTTTATCGGCGTCTACAATTAAACTGGACTTCCCGTTTTTCTTCCCGGATTTTGATTCCTTGATTACTATATCGTGCGCCAGTTTCCTGCAGATTGAAGCAAGTTCTCTCTCAAGATTTCTTACGCCTGCTTCGCGTGTATATTCGGTAATAATCTTTTTAACCGCCTCGTCGTTTATCTTTACGTTCTTAGTTTTTAATCCGTGATTTTCGAGCTGCTTCGGTATGATATGTCTTTTTGCTATTTCAATCTTGTCGTATTCGAGATAACCGGGCAGTTCTATAATCTCCATCCTGTCTTGAAGCGGAAGGGGAATATTATAACGC
>JBJKTB010000299.1:0-16544 GCA_046703345.1 Ignavibacteriaceae bacterium | reverse complement strand
ATACGGGTAAGGCAATAATTAAACCGTAACGCAGATTTTTATATTGACAGTTACCTAAAAAAGGATTAAATATAGTGCGCTTATACTGCCTGTAGGAAAAAATAGAACCGGTGCTGCACTTAAGCATGTAGTGAACTTTAATCTCAAGGGGGACCGAGATGAAAAAGATAAAGTATTTACCATATGCGGCATTCTGTTTTAATCTCCTCTTATTATCGTCATGCATGGATAGTGACAACGGAACAGGGAACGACCCTTCAAAGAACACTCCCGTAGTCGGCAACGCGATAAACGCATTCTCCTTCGTCGTTGACGCCAGTTCGTTCAATTATTCCGTTTCTCATAATGTGGAGATCAATGCTGATACGCTTGCCGTAGGGCTGACTGTAAGTCCTTATGTAGCAGGAAGCGGAAGCATAATAGTTAGGGACGGTAATAATTCCGTTATATATCAGAGAGATTTAAACAGCGCTGCTGTAATCGGCGAGGTAATGAAAATAATTACAATGCCGAAATCCATTGAGGTAAAATTAAATAATTATTCCGGACGAGTGGTACTCGGTATATCGGGACATTAGGATTTCCCGCCGCTTCGGAGCAGAATTAGAAAAATATCTTTAGGGAAAACTAAACGTCTTTTCTGAAGATTTTACGGAACTCTTCCGATATCAGCATTGAAGGATATATAATAAGAAATGTCGCCAGTCCGATGGGCAGACCGAGCACTATAAACTTCAGGAAACCCGCAAAGCTCTCAAGAAAGACATTCATCCGTAAAGATACGGGAAAAAAATTCATAGATCCTGCCGTTTTAGGATTAATTAAGAAAAACTTTCAGTTAAATTATTTTTCGGAATTCAGAAGATGAGAACAACCCTGAAGCAATGTAAATTTATTTATTTAAATTAGCAAGTAGAATCTGTTTCGGAGGGCGGAGGAAAGGGGGAAGAGGTCAGAGATCAGAAGTCAGAGAGCATTCAGGAGCATAGGATAGGCGGAATACCTGGCTGATGTGAAGATATATAGAAAACGGGACAAATGGACCGAAAATTATATTTAATATATTTTTATTTTTGTACAAAATAATATGATCATGAAAGGCGGTCTTATGAAGAAAAAGGAATGCCCGTCGTGCGCTATGGAAATCGACAACGCCGAAAAAATTTGTCCAATTTGCGGATACGAATTCCCGCAGCAGAATCCGATATTAAAATATGCAGTTATAGTTCTGGTTATAATTTTTTTATTGTTTATAATCGGGATAATATGAGTTCTTTAAAAAATAAAATAATAGTGAGAGCGGACATATGAATAAAAATTTAACTTGATCAGCCGGAATATTTGGTGAAAATTTTGGTACTATAATACGCAGACTGTAGAGATAAATACCTGGGCGTATATCACGTGAACATCTAAAAGTTTAATTATGCCGGACGAAGAATTTTTAAATACATTTCATTTCAAAGCGGAGCCGACCAAAGCGATCTTCGATCTTTTCTCTAGGGTAATTTCCACTCAGGCTACGCTCGCTTCCTTAAAAGACCTGGTGCTGGAGAATCTGCATGAATGTACCGGGAAATCTAAAGAGACTTTACTCAATGAATTTGAAAATATTTTTGAGGAGCACAAAAGAGAATTGTTAACCGATTTTATTTCCAGGTACGGACAAGTAAAGGAAGATAATAAATAATATTTTAAAGAAGATTAGTAAGCCATTTCAATCAAATTAGTAGCGATAGAAACTTTAGGTGATATTTGCAAAATATTGTAAAACAATTACTTGCGCCGCTTCGCATGATGAGTGAGTTTAAAAGGCTTTGCACCCTAATTTTATAAAGTTTCTTGTAAGCATGCCATGTCAGCAATCAGTCAAGTTTTCGGCTCCGTGAAATAGTTTTATACACAATTCTGTTAGAAAAATTTACCGCACGGTTACATTCACTTAATTGCGACAGATCGAACTAACTTAAAAACTGCGTTGCCTCAAACGTAAAAGTTGTCCGTTTTGAACGGATATATGCTTATGGTGAATATTGTTCAAGATCGTTTAAAATAGAAGGCGTAAGATTAAGTATTTTTCAAGCTGAGTTTAATGGTATAAAGATACTTATCGTAGAATTATTTACAGGTAATATTTACATCTTAATAGTCTTTTAAAGTTTTATTTCAATGATTATAACCTTTTATATCGGTTGCGGAGAATGGTATGGAATTTGTCAATAATGACGTTGCAGAAAGTATTAATTTAGAGCAATAACGATAAAATGGATTTCAGCAAAGAATATTGGGATGAAATAGTAGTAATTGCGGTTAATTTAAACCGCGCTACATTTCTCGAATCTGAAGACTTGAAGAATATCATCAATGAAGATATTTCCAAGGGGTACAAGAGTTTTATAATAGATTTAAGCCGCTGCGGTTTTGTTGATCCTATCTTTGCCGGTACGCTTATTATGAAACTAAAAGAATTAATAGCACAGTCGGGAAATCTTAAACTTGTTGCTCCGGCTTTCGGATCACAGGCTGATCTACCTTCAGGTAATAACTTTCGAATATTCGATATATTCTCTACAGCCAAAGACGCAATGAACAGTTACAAGAAGATATTTGTTACACCACCTCCAGAAAATGTAGTTTTCAACGGCTATTCTGGTTTAGATTCTTCATTTACAAATATGAACTAATCAATTCAGTCTAATCTAACAAACTCTCCTGAAAAATCGTTTAAAATTAAGTAACGCTTTAGAGTCTATTTATGAATAATAGGATCAGATAATACATCATAATTGCCGGAAAGATATATACTGAGGCAAGTAATTAGAAATGAAGGGGAAGGTGTTTAGAACCAAATTAATTGAATAAAAGAATATTAGTTATTCAATGGAATTTTGATTATAAACAATGCCCATGGGAGCATGCAGAGTAAATTGAGGGGCATGCTCCATTAATTCGGGCTGCCTGTATGGAAGCCTCTTTCATCTTCCCATCCCGTGGGTGCGGTTTTCATGAAATAAAGAAGAATGAAACCAGAGAGGATAGAGATTCCGCCGTATATTAAAAGAATCGTCAGCATTTTGAACTCCGAAAATTTAATGATCACCCAATTTATTTATTCCCAGCGGGGATAAATTCTCCCAACGCATGATATATTATCGTAATCTTTTCAACAATATTTATACCACACAGCAATAATTTCAGCAACAGAGTGATTATAAAAAAAATCTAATTTTTTAATTAAAAATAAGCTTAAAAGAAAAAGCACAATGCAGTTTAACATTAAGACATTGCGGAAATGCATTCATTTTAACCGGATTGTGTAATTATTTCTTGTAAAACTTACCGCTGCCAAATCATCCGGAAGGAGAGTGAAAAGATTGTAACCGGGAAATACAGCGTTAAAATGGAAACGCGGATAACGGTGGGAGGAATAAATAACCGAACTTAAAACCGCCACAATAACTCAAAATTCAATATCAATATAATCTATTATCAAAATTGGTGTGATGTTTTGAGGCAAGGTAATGATCCGGAGCATAACGGGCAGCATGAAACCCGATAAGAATCCGGATCTATCCTATTAAAATTTCATTACTTTTTCATGTTTATTGTATTATCCTGCTTGTGTAGTTATATTTACAAACGGTTATTCACACAAAAATTTTAAAAGTTTAAGAAAAATGAATATGAATAAGAAGGTACTGCTTCAGACGGATTTTCCGAAACTGAAACTTGTTAAGAGGGGAAAGGTGCGGGATATTTACGATGCGGGAGAAAACTTTCTAATAGTATCAACGGACAGGCTTTCTGCTTTCGACGTAATTATGTCGCAGGGAATTCCATACAAAGGTGAAGTGTTAACAAGGATTTCCAAATTCTGGTTTGAATACACAAAAGACGTAATCCCCAACCATGTAATCAGCACTGAAGTAAAAGATTATCCGTCCGAATGTGCGGAGTATGAAGAGGACTTGGCCGGCAGATCGATGCTGGTAAAGAAAGCGGAAGTAATTCCCATCGAATGCATAGTAAGGGGCTACATATCCGGATCGGGATGGAATGATTATAAAAAGACAGGCAAGATTTCGGGTATTGATATTCCCGAAGGGATGACGGAATCGGAAAAATTCCAGTATCCGCTTTTTACGCCCTCCACTAAAGCCGAGATAGGTTTACACGATGAAAACATTTCGCTGAAGGAAGCCGAGAAGATCATTGACAGGGCTGAGATTGAAAAGATAAAGAAAGCAGCTCTAAATGTATACACTAAAGCCTCCGAATACGCTCTGACAAAAGGCATAATAATAGCGGATACGAAGATGGAGTTCGGAATACATAACGGATCTATAATATTAGTAGACGAGCTGCTCACGCCGGATTCCTCGAGATTCTGGCCGGTTGATAAATACGAGAAGGGAAGGGCTCAGGAAAGCTACGACAAGCAGTTCGTGCGTGATTATCTTTTATCAATAAACTTCAATAAACAGCCGCCTCCGCCTCATCTGCCGGAAGAAATAATAGAGAAGACGAGCGGGAAATATCTTGAAGTTCTTAACAAGCTCACCGGAGAGAAAATCGGTTAATGAAGCCGGAGAAAATAAAAGTAAAAGGGCAGAAATTACTTGAGATAGGCTGGAGCGACGGATCGGTTTCGGCAATAGAACTGATGAAGCTCCGGCGCTTATGTCCGTGCGCTTCATGCCTTGCAGAAAGAGAGAAGGAGAGCAAATCGTACATCCCGTTGTTTTTCGGCGACCAGTTGAAAATTGCCTCGATAGCCGAAGTAGGTAATTACGGTCTGCAGATCGGCTGGAAGGACGGGCACAACACCGGCATATACGAATATCCTTATTTAACGAAACTCGCTCAAGAGTAATTATACTTCAGTCTTATGGTATTACCCAATCAGCTAACAGTATTAAGAATTATTTTAACTCCGGTTTATCTGGTTTTATTTCTTTCCGAAGATCCGCTTCTTAAGCAGATATCACTGGCCGTGTTTATAATAGCGGCACTAACCGACTGGTACGACGGCTGGCTGGCGAGGAAGTTTAACTACATAACCGACTGGGGAAAATTCTGGGATCCTCTGGCAGACAAGATACTCACCTCAGGCGCGTTCATAGGATTCGTAGTACTTAAGATAGTACCCTTGTGGATGGTGGTTATAATCATACTTCGTGATTTTCTTATTACGGGGCTGCGCGCATACGCGGATTACAAAGGACGTTCGTTTCCGACAAGCTATTACGCCAAGTGGAAGACATTCATACAGATGGCGTTTTTATATTACCTTATTGTTGTGTATGTAGGCAAAAGTTCCCCTTCTGTCTATACCGGGCGCGAACATATCTTTCAGCTGCTTATGAACACTCACTTTATTTACTTCACAATGCTTTTCATTACTTTGATTACATTTCATTCCGGTATAACGTATATTTACCAGAACCGTCGTTTAATAATAAATCTTTTCAGCCGTGAAGATTAATATTTTGCACAGAATGTTCGGGTCGGGATTTTTTACAGGATATATTCCTTACGCATCGGGTACATTCGGAAGTCTGGCCGCGCTGATCATTTATTATATTCCCGGCTTCGAAAAACCTTTTATATTGATTCCGGCGATAATTATTTTTACTTTTTACGGTATATATCTCGGCGGGAAGTTTGAATCGCTATACGGCAAGGACCCCGCGGAGTGTACGATTGACGAAGTGGTGGGAATGTGGATATCTCTGCTTTTCCTGCCCAAAATGCTTTATATATCCTTAGCGGCTTTTTTAATATGGCGTGTTATGGATATAGTAAAACCGTTTCCCGCAAGGCGGCTCGAGCGGCTTAACGGAGCTTGGGGAATAATGATGGACGATATTGCCGCAGGTATTTATTCTTTTATTATCGTTCACCTCATATTATTAATTTTTGTTGCTTAATTTTTCCGGCCACCATTCGAGAGGGATATGAATGCTCATTTAATTACAATCGGCGACGAGATATTGATAGGCCAGACTGTAAATACGAACGCTGCTTACATCGGCGAAGAACTCAGTAAAATTCAGGTGAACCTTAAAAAAACTTCGGTAATTCCGGACAGCGAGGAAGCGATAATGCAGGAATTTAAAGACTGCATGGATTCCAACGACCTTGTTATAGTTACCGGCGGACTTGGCCCGACCAATGACGATATAACGAGAAAGTGCATAGTAAAATTTTTCCATACCGAGTTAGTACGTAACGAAGAAGTGCTTGAGGACGTGAAGAATTTTGCCGCACGTAGAGGCCGGGAATTATCAAAGCTTAATGAAGACCAGGCGCTTGTGCCAAAAATTGCGAAGGTTATAAGGAACGATCTGGGGACTGCCCCCGGAATGTGGATAGAGAAGGAAGATAAGATTTTTGTGGCGATGCCCGGCGTACCGTACGAGATGAAAGGGATGATGGAGTCGTTTGTAAATCCCAAACTGCAGGAAATTTTAAAAGACGCGGAACATGTTGTTAAGAGAACCACGCTTCATACTACCGGCATACCGGAATCCGTCTTATTTGAGAGGCTTGGAAATTTGGATGAGCTTCTGGAAGGGGCTTCCATAGCTTTTCTGCCGAGCCAGTTCGGAGTAAAAGTAAGGCTCACGGTGGAGGAAAACGATGAGGATACCGCCGCGAACAAGCTTAGCGAAATAGAGCAGAGGATAAGAAGCAAAGTCGGACGGTATGTTTATTCCAGAAAGGACGAGCCGCTCGAGAAGGTGGTAGGCCGACTTCTTAAGGAGCGAGGAATGACGTTATCGGTAGCGGAATCATGCACGGGCGGACTAATATCTAACATGATGACAAACATAAGCGGGAGCAGCGAATATTTTGAGCGCGGAGTTGTTTCGTACAGCAACGCGTCTAAAGTAGAAATACTCAAAGTAAACGAGGATACTATAGCCGAGTACGGAGCGGTCAGCCTGGAAGTGGCTAGGCAGATGGCTGAGGGAATACGAGCTATAAGCGGGACGGACATAGGAATATCAGTAACCGGAATAATGGGGCCTACAGGGGCAAGCGCCGATAAGCCAATCGGGCTTGTATATATAGGCTACTGCGACGATAAAGTATGTACGGCGAAGAAATTTAATTTCGGCGACAACAGAATAAGAAACAAAGAGCGCACGGCGCAGGCAGCGCTGGAAATTATAAGAAGACATCTGCTGGGTATTTCTTTAGATGAATAGGCTGTTCGTAGCGCTTAAGATTCCGGCCGAGGTGCGTAAGATGATAGCGGAATTCCCGTCAACAGTAATAAAGGATTTTTCAAAGTTTAGATGGGAGCCGGAGGAGAAGATACATCTTACATTAAAATTCATCGGCGATACTGATGACGCCGCTGCAGGCGGCATAGCAGGCGCACTGGATTTTGTGAGAGAATATAAAAGCTTTAAATGCGGACTTACGAAGTTCGGTTTTTTCCACAAGAGCGGGCAACCAAAGATATTATGGCTGGGACTTTCTGTTGAAGACAGGCTGCCTGAGCTTGCCCGGCGTATTAACATCGAGCTTGAACGATTTTCCGTTCCGGCCGATACAAGGCAGTTCAAAGCGCATCTTACACTGCGCAGATTAAAAGGGAACGAGGGGCCGGAGTTCGTAAAGAAATTCGAAGAGTTCAAGATTCCGGAAATAGAATTTCATGCAGATGAAATAGCTCTTATAAAGAGCGATCTGCTTCCGTCGGGTTCAAAGTATACTGAATTAAAAACATACAAACTAAAATGAATCGGAGGAGTGATGAGTTCTGACAGAGAACAAAAGATGAAGATTATTGACGACGCGATTTCAACCATCGAGAAGACATACGGCAAGGGCGCGATAATGAAACTGGGGGACGGAGTGATCAACTTTGTCGAGTCGATCCCTACGGGAGCATTATCGCTTGATTATGCTCTGGGCATAGGCGGAGTTCCGCGAGGAAGAGTAACCGAGATATACGGGCCGGAGTCGAGCGGAAAAACCACATTGTGTCTTCATATAATCGCCGAAGCTCAGAAGATGGGAGGACTCGCAGCGTTTATCGACGCTGAACACGCGTTGGACGTGAACTACGCAAAGAGGCTCGGCGTAGACACAGCAAACCTGTTATTATCCCAGCCTGATTACGGAGAGCAGGCCCTGGAAATTACAGATACGCTAGTGCGCAGCAACGCGCTGGATATTATAGTCATCGACTCGGTAGCAGCTCTGGTTCCCCGCTCGGAAATAGAAGGCGAGATGGGCGACGCTACTATGGCGGTACAGGCGCGACTGATGTCGCAGGCATTAAGAAAGCTGACCGGCGCAATTTCCAAATCAAAAACTTCAGTTATTTTCATTAACCAGTTAAGAAGCAAGATAGGCGTAATGTTCGGCAATCCGGAAACAACAACGGGAGGAAACGCTTTAAAGTTTTACGCGTCTCTGCGTCTTGATATAAGAAGGATTGCCGCGATAAAGGACGGAACCGACGTGGTAGGAAACAGGACAAGAGTAAAAATAGTAAAGAGCAAAGTAGCTCCGCCGTTTAAAGAAGTAGAATTCGACATCCTATACAATGAAGGAATCAGCAAGACGGGCGACATCCTTGATCTCGCAACAAATCTCGGTATAGTAAAGAAGAGCGGCGCCTGGTTTACGTTTGACGAGGACAGGTTTCAGGGCAGGGAGCAGTTCCGCCAGAAGATGATAGAAGTGCCGGAGATGTATGCGAAACTTGAGAAAGACGTAAAGACGAAGCTCGGCATGATAAAAGAGGACAAGCAGGAGAAAGCGGAAGAGAAGCCGGCGGGTAAGGACAAGAAGTCTTCTAAATAAGCTGCCTGATAAGCAAAGATGAACATAACCGAGATATCCAAGAAAGACGGGAAGACTGTAGTTATTATATTCGACAACGGCGAAAAACTATATTTGTCTTATGATATATTCTTGAAGAACGGTCTGCGGAAGAACGACGAGATTTCCACAGACCGTTTTTCAGCCATGATTGCGGAGAACCAGCTTTTTCATATAAAACAGAAGGCTTTCGGTTATCTTGGGAGGCGGCATCATTCAGCCGCAGAGCTGAGGAAGAAACTGCTGGGAAAAGGATACGACGGAAAAATGATAGACGAAGTACTAGCCGATCTTAAAATAAAGGACTACTTGAACGACTATGAATTCGCATCTCTTTATGCAGACGAGAATATAAAAAACAAACTGTGGGGAAAAAATAAGATGAAGGCAGAATTGGGGAAGAAGGGGATATCGAGGGAATTGATCTCTAAAGTAATTGAAGAAAAGTACGCAGACGGAAGCGAATCGGAGGGCGCGATAGTGCTGGGCGAAAAGAAACTTCAGTCGCTTCGCAAAAGAACCAGCGACGGCAAGCAGCTTAGGCTGAAACTGTACGCATATCTTTCATCAAGGGGATATGACTACGATACATGCAGAGAGGCGCTTGAAAAGCTGCTGAAATCTGAAGATGATTTGTGATCCCATCAGTTTTCACAACTTAATTTTTAAGGTAAGAGACGACAGAAGTTTAGATATGTCCGGATTGCTTACTTTTGAAGCGGCTTCCGAAGGAGGGAGCCATTTTCTGCTGCGCATATTTTTTTCGGGATAATCGTCGAGTATCTTAACCACTTCCATTGCAAAGACCTTTACGTGGCAGACGCCCATTGATTTTACATTTTCGAAATGGCCTAGTTCTATTGTTTCGTTTGCACCGATAACACCGGCTTCCTCATAAGCTTCTTTCTTCGCAGATTCATAGGGAGTCATATTGAACTCGATAAAGCCTTTTGGTATGCTCCACTTCTTTTTTTTCATAGTTGTAATAAGCAGTACCTCAATGCCTTTATCCTTCTTGCGGTAAGGTATTACTCCCGATTGATCAAAATTGAACTCTAATTTCAAGCGCAACTCCGAGTAATGATATTATTTATTGAACTCAGAAAAGAAGTCTTAGCCGGATTAAATTTATGTAATGGAATATTGGAGTAACGGAAAAATGGAGCAGGTTGAAGACTCCGCCGTTCCAAGATCCAAATATCTTTAGAGCAGCAATAATAATGCTGCAATATTGAGTCAGCCAAAATAGTTTAATTCAGAGACTTCAGGCCGACGGCATGATTCTCGGCCTCGAGTAAATTTATTATTACATCGTCAATAACCACTGGTCGGGGGCTGTTATCTAAGTTGATGACAACCACATAACCATAAGTGTTCCCGGTAGAAAGCAGCGCACCGACGAGCGCAGCCTGGTCGCTTTCCCATCGAGAACCGTCTGATGACCAAATCTCTTTTGCCGACAAGCAGCCGAGAGTAGGAGTATTAGGATAATAGCTTTTCCCTTTGTAGTAAGAAGGATCGACGGTGGTTCCGTGTGAGATTATCTCGGTTCTTCCGGCTTTACCGGCGTAATAGCTTTCGTAAGCGGGAAAATAATTTTTCCACGAATCAGGCAGAAGATTTTTATATTGCTCGATACTGAGAAGGCTGTCCTTTATATTTTTATTGTGGAGGAAGGAAGCCGCATCCGATTCGAGCGGCATAACCATTTGAATATTTGGAGTGCGTCCTATAAACTTATTACTTGAGGTATCTATTCCCTGCATTGAAAAGATGCCCTGCGGCGTATTGCCGTTAGTTATGTAAGCCGGGAGATTTGTAATTGCGCGGGCAAGCTGGGGAATATTAAATATGGTACCGTCGGAGTTTCTAACGAACTTCCCGTCCGGCCTTCTTATAACCGCTAGTCCGGTATAATTTCTATCGGTTCTCTGGAAGCTGAATATCACTGTCATTCCTTTTCCGAAATTGCAGGAAAGAAGATCGTCGAGCGGAGGCCTCTCTGTTACCATTTTATTCAGCGGTTTTGTAAGATAAGTGCCAAGGCAGAGGAGAATAGGATTCTGCTGCCATCCGGGAAACTTTTTATTCATCAAGCTTAGGTAAAGTCCGCTGCCGGAACTTTTAAAGTTTGTAAGATAATTAACTCCCATAGCGAAGATTTTAGGATCGGAAGTATTAACTACTACGGAAGATATTTCACCTGATAAATCAGATGGGAAGAGAGTGTAAGCCGCTTCCATCATCGAGCGCTGAAACGAAAGGCTTCCGGCAGAAAAATATTTAAATGAATTTTTAATGTGCGTTTCTGCAGAACGGGAAGAGTCGAGAATCAGCTCCATTCCCCAAAACGCCTGATCCCAGTTTTTTTCGGTTGAGTCGTTAAGAGGAAGATTGAGGTTTTTTCCAATAATATTTTCGGTAAGATTTTTCTTAAAAGAAGTTCTAGCTGAATCGGAAGTGAAAGCATCCTTCAGCGGCCCGATTGACTCAACAGGTTTTTGCGGAGCGGAGCAAGACGCCATAAAGGCAAGGAAAAGCACGGGAAGGAATTTAATATATTTCATCATGTTGATATTAATTTTCAATTTCAACTCCGAATTTAAATACAGATGACTCGCCCGGATTAACGGTAACCGCGTTCTTCAGTTCGGGCCTGTTAAATGCATTGGTAATAAACTGCATCGGTTCAATAGCGACCGATTGTCTGGCTCTGCTCGGAAGGCTGTCGCCAGAAAAAGCGAGAGTAACTCCGCCTTCCTGAAATACGGAAATTTTAAGGCCGTTCTCCGGATCGAAAAGGACACACCTGCTTATACCGTCATTCCCGGTTTTTAATTCTGAGTAACAGTTATCTAGCACTCTGCTGCTTATCCTTCTTTCATCAGCATTAACGCTACTTCTGAAATCGAGTTCAGGGTGCTCATCCACGGTTCCGTAAGCGCTGTCGCCATCCAGAGGGACATTATGCTCGTCGAGCATTATAAGTTTATCCGCATCCAAAGTGAGCTCGAGATGTTCAATTCCCATATCTGAAGTCTTAAAGTACGGATGCCATCCGGTACCGAAAGGAGCCGGAACATCACCCATATTTTCCGCTTCTACATTTAAGTTTAATTTGCTTTGGGAGAACCTGTAAGTAATTCTAACGTTAACCGCGAAGGGATAGCCTTTAAACCTTCCGGGCCTAATTGCTTTTGTAATTACAGCTGCCTCCGCAAAGTCGTCGGACTCATTTAACTGCTCGACCTCAAAAATTTCGTAAGCCGTAAAGCCGTGTATAACTTTGTCTCGCGGGGGGACGGGATCAAGTTTAAATTCTTTATTATCGAATAAGTATCTGCCGTCGGGAATGCGGTTGGCGAATGGTGCCATAATCCAGCAGCGGGCGCCTTTAGCTTCCTTAAACTCTTCAGGAGTGGAGAAGCCGTCAAGTATATTGAACATTCCGCCATTTAAAGGAATATTATAACTTAAAGTAATACCGCCGGCAAGCGCAAATTCAACATAAGAGCCGTCGGATTCGTTTTTTAAAATGATTGTATCGTAGTGCCCGAACTTTCCTCGGGCCGAACTAAATTTACCCATTTACAGTTTCCGATTTCTGTGAATAATATATCTCCCTTTTATACAGGAAAAGATCTGACAGCAGGAGAACGTTAAAAAAACATTGACAAAAGTAATAAAATAGTTGTTATAATGATATGCCTTGCGACAGCAAGTGAACCGATTCGCCAAGCAATTTCCGGAATCTCAGCATCAGATCGGGACAAACGTCTTTCCGCGGTATTATAATTTTTTAATTAATAGATGCGGCAATACGTTGTTAAGAATGCTTTATATTATAACTCAACTGTTCTATATTGCAGTGAAAAATTATTAATAAATGAATCCTTATACCCGTAATAATATATTACAAATAATTCCCGTAGTTTTATCCTCATGAATATAATAGAAAATTATCCTTTAAAGAGATACAATACATTCGGCATCGACGTAAAAGCAAAAGCTTTCGCCGAAATATCTCGGATTGAAGATCTACGCGAAATTTATTCTGCGGAAGAAACCAGAGCTTTAAGAAAAATTATAATCGGCGGCGGAAGCAACATACTTTTCAAAGAAGATGTTGACGCGCTGCTTATAAAGAATTCAATTCCGGGAATTAATATTTCAGCAGAGGACGAGGACACTATAAATCTTGAAGCAGGAGCAGGCGTAATATGGAACGACCTTGTGAATTACTGCGTTGAACATAATTACGGAGGGATCGAAAATCTTGCTCTTATTCCGGGAACAGCGGGCGCCGCCCCGATGCAGAATATCGGAGCATACGGGCAGGAGATCAAAGATGTGTTTGTCAGTCTCAGGGGAATAGACACTTCTTCGCAGGAAGAGAAATTATTCGGCAAGGATGAATGCGAATTCGGATACCGCGACAGCATATTCAAAAGAAAGCTAAGGGAGAAATTTGTAATTACTCACGTTACTTTAAAGCTAAGTAAGATTCCGGTAGTCAACACTGGCTATTCCGTACTGAAGAGCGAGATAGAAAGATTGGGGATAAAAAATCCGGGCATAAAAGATATAAGCAGAATTGTTTCGGGAATAAGAATTAGCAAACTGCCTAATCCTGAAATAATCGGCAACGCAGGAAGCTTCTTCAAAAATCCAGTTATAAACGATGATCAGTTCGAAAAATTGAAAGAAAAATTTCCAGATATAGTCGGCTATCCCTCAGAAAGCGGCGGTATGAAGATAGCTGCGGGCTGGCTGATCGAGTCGTGCGGCTGGAAGGGTAAGCGTTACGGAAATGCAGGCGTTCACGAGAAGCAGGCGCTGGTGCTTGTAAATTACGGAAGCGCCGGCGGAAAAGAGATACTAGAACTTGCCGGAAAGATTAAGGAGTCAGTTTACCAAAAATTCGGAATTACACTTCATGAGGAAATTAACATTTACTGAGTGCGCCCGTGCATGCCGAAGAAGAGATTAACTTTAAGGTAAGAAAAAATTTCTTATATTAAAGGACAAAAGAAAAATTAGCCGTTTCCAAGAAGTTGATTCGGTTAATTAACCTGCCATAAGCGGATCAAACGAACAAAGGAGAAAGTGATGGTAAATCCAAAAGACGAAAGTCAGTCTCTTTCCGCATACGAGAGAGCCGCAGCCGAAGGAATAGATCCAAGGTGCGTGCCGCAAAAACTAACCGGTCCGGTTCCCGAAGGCGACCAGATATTATATCCGGATTATCCCGCATCTGATCATGAAATATGGAAATTTTTATATGAGCGCCAGATGAAATTTCTTCCCGGCCGCGTATGCGATGAATACCTTGGGGGAGTAAAGAAACTGAACTTCACACCTGAGAGAATACCTTCACTGAAAGAACTAAGCTCTGTATTTAACAAAACTACAGGATGGACCGTAGCCAGGGTGCCCGGACTCATAGACGTAGAAGACTTTTTCGCCTTATTGAAGAGAAAGGTATTTCCCTCAACTGATTACATAAGGGAAAAAGACGAGCTCGATTATACGCCCGCGCCGGACTTATTCCACGATATGTTCGGGCATATGCCGTTAATAACCGATCCGGATTTTGCCGCATTCTATCAGAAGTTCGGCGAAGCGGCTCTTCATGTCGAAGGAAATACAAGAAAAGAACTTGAAACATTTCACTGGTTCACGGTTGAATTCGGGTTGATAAGAAAGCCCGAAGGAATGCGAATTTACGGAGCCGGAATAGTGTCATCGCTTGGAGAGGTGCAGCACGCTCTATCGGAAGAGGTTAAGGTTATTGATTTCGATCCGGAAATTATCGTTAAGCAGCAGTACGACGTATGGCATCTTCAGCCGGTACTGTTCGCCATAGATTCTTTTGAGCAGCTTAAGACGGGTTTTAACGAATGGACGGTTAAACAAGGGCTGCTATAATGATGACTGCCGTATAGAAATTACTTCAAATATAAAAACATCAAAACTTAAAGATGAAGGACATCACAACTTTCTAAAGCGGTCCGGAAAAAAATGAACCAGCCCGTGAAAATAAATGTTATGTGTTTCAGATAAAGGCTTAAGGACGCCGGCTTGAATGTACTTTTATAATTAACTACATTTAACGCGGCACGTATAGAAGTTGGGCAGATGTAAGTGCAATAATCATAACAATTTATCGCAGAGATTTCTGGAGTAGTTTATGGCATTGAAGACAGGCGACAAAGCACCTGAATTCAGATTAAAAAATCAGGACGGGAAGGACGTAGCGCTGGATGATTTTAAAGGAAAAAATCTAATTGTTTTATTTTTCCCGTTTGCAAACTCGTCGGTATGCACAACTGAGATGAGCTTAATACGAGACCAGTTAAAAAACTTTGAAGAGCAAAACGCAGCAGTAGTTGGGATAAGCGTAGACAGTCATTACTCGCTTAAACTATGGGGCGAGAAATACGGTTTCGGATTTCCTCTGCTTAGCGATTTTAACAAAGAAGTTTCGGAAAAGTACGATTCGCTTTATGATATCTTTGCGCCGGGAAAATACGATTACCGCGGAGTATCAAAAAGATCGGCATTCGTAATAAGCGGCGACGGCAGGATTAAGTATATTGAAATCTGCAAATCGCCCGGCGATCAGCCCGACTATAACGCTATAAGCGATAGTCTGAAAGATTAACAATAAAGCGATGATTAATAATTTTACTCCTTCCGAAATAAATGAACTTCTTAAATCGGGCGGCAGCTATAGACTTATTGATGTACGAGAAAAGTGGGAGTACGATCTTGCCAGAATAGAGGGAG
Source organism: Ignavibacteriaceae bacterium (assembly GCA_046703345.1). Taxonomy (GTDB): domain Bacteria; phylum Bacteroidota; class Ignavibacteria; order Ignavibacteriales; family Ignavibacteriaceae; genus FEN-1297. The sequence goes on along the minus strand of JBJKTB010000299.1, from coordinate 911 downwards.
CCGAACTCATGCCGCTGGGAGAATTTGTTTCCCGCGCAGGAACTTTAAACAAAAACGAAAGGTTAATATTATACTGCCACAAAGGAGTAAGGAGCATGAGCGCATGTAATTACCTTATGACCTTAGGGTATAATAAATTATACAATTTAAAAGGCGGTATCGATGCCTGGTCGCTTGAAATTGACGGGTCGGTACCCCGGTATTAACCGGAATCTTTAAAATTCAAAACGGAGAAAAAAATGGTGGAAGAAGGAAAGAAAGCGCCAGCGTTTAAACTGAAAGATCAGGCAGGCAAAACGGTTTCGCTGTCAGATTTCAAGGGAAAGAACGTGGTACTTTATTTTTATCCGAAGGACAACACGTCCGGCTGCACCGCAGAAGCCTGCAATTTCAGAGATGAATTCCCAAAATTTAAAAACATGAACGCTGTTATAATAGGCGTAAGTCCGGATTCTGTTGAATCACATAAAAAATTCGCTGAGAAATTTGATCTTCCCTTTACGCTGCTAAGCGATGAAAGTAAAGAAGTTCTTGAGAAGTATGAAGTTTGGAAAGAAAAGAGCATGTACGGCAGAAAATACATGGGAGTTGAAAGATCCACATTTGTAATAGACGGCGACGGGAAGATAAGGAAGATCTTCAGGAAGGTAAAAGTTCCCGGGCATAATAAGGAAGTCGCGGAAGCTTTAAACTCATAATCATAGATCGGTAAAATAATGGTATATGCAACAAGAAGAGAAACTTTCAGCGCCGCTCACAGGCTTTACAACACCAAATTTACTGACGAAGAGAACGCGCGCATATTCGGCAAGTGCAGCAATCCTAACTGGCACGGTCATAATTACACTCTTGAGGTAACTGTTGCCGGCGAGCTTGATCCGGAGTCGGGATACGTGATTGATTTGAAGCTG
>JBJKTB010000298.1:0-3997 GCA_046703345.1 Ignavibacteriaceae bacterium | reverse complement strand
CTTCAAAGCCACTCCACTTCAAATGCGGCATCCATTTCGCAGGCCGCCGCCCTCGCCGCGCTATCCGAACCTTCGGGCGAAATTGATGAAATGGTGGTGAAATTCAAAGAGAGAAGAGATTTTATTTATAAAGAATTGAACGACATCAAAGGTATTAAATGCCCGCTGCCGAAAGGCGCGTTCTACGTGTTTTACGACGTCAGCGCGTTCTACGTAAAAAGCGTTAACGGATACGAGATAAACGACTCGACTTCCTTCTGCAACTATCTCCTGCATGAGCAGCATGTGGGACTCGTACCCGGAGTCGCGTTCGGAAACGATTACTGCGTTAGAATGTCGTACGCCTGCTCGTTCGAAGATCTGAACGACGGCCTGTCTAGAATTAAAACAGCTTTATCCAATCTCCACAATTAACCGGCCTGGTTAGCATCCACAGGATGAAGCAGCTTAAAGTTAAAAAATATTATATGCATGAAAGGGGTTTGAGAATTCAAACCCCCGAATATTTTGGAGGCTGAATAATATTGAAGACTGCTTGCGAAATTCCTACCGGCTTTACGCTTGCACAACGCCCTATAATTATTCCTTAATAAATAGCTGGAGAGACTTGTAAATCCTATCTACCGGCATCTGCTCTCCGGTCCATAGTTCGAATGACTTCGCCGCCTGATACACAAGCATTTTCAGTCCGTCCAGCGTAGTAGCGCCCTGTGAGGCGGCTAATTTTAATAACCCGGTTCTCAGAGGATTGTAAACAAGATCGAAGACTATCTGTCCTTTTACAAACGAATTGCTCAACTCAGTTATCGTATTTTCAACATCCGGGAACATGCCGACCGAAGTTGCGTTTACTATAAGTCTGGAATTTCTGAACACATTTACAAGATCGGGAGGGAACAATTCCATAGTATTAAACGCGTCGAATTTCATCTTCTCGGAAAAATAACTTTTCAGTGAATCCGCCCGCTGTTCGGTTCTGTTAATCAGATATATTATCGAGGGTTTGAAATTTCTGATCAGAGTATAAATCACTGCTCTCGCCGCTCCTCCGGCTCCCACCACACACATCTCGCCGCCGGATATTTCATCCTTATAAGGAATGAGCGTCTCAAGGATTCCGTTTACATCCGTGTTGTATCCGCTAAGCTTGCCCATATCGTTTACTATGGTGTTTATGGAGCCGATTATCGACGCTTCTTCGGAAACATCATGCATATGCTGAGCGATTTTCTCCTTGTGCGGAATGGTTACATTAAAGCCTTTTATGCCTAAAGAAATCATTCCTTTCAGAGCGGATTTCAGATTTACCGCAGGCACGTCGAATGGCAGATATACATAATCCAGACCTTTCATATCTATCGCCACATTGTGAATGAAAGGTGAATAAGAATGTTTAATAGGATGGCCCAATAAACCTATAAGTTTCGTATTGATGTGATAAGAATTTTTCATCTTAATTTTTCTGGGATATTATAGGTAAACTAAATATAGAATTGAGTAACAGCGCAACAGTTGTACCGCAAAAATTAATTACAAATCCGGCGGCAGCCGAAAAAGAAATTAAATTTCCCCAAGCAGCTTTTTAAATAGCTTGGAAGATTTTATTTCAGGGTAATCTTTGGCAAATTCCGCTCTGATTGCCGGATCGAGAGTGAACGCGGACTTGAGACAGCTGACCGCTTCCCTAGTCCTGCTTAATATAAAATTAACTTTCGCCTTACCGTAGTAAGAGGCGGCATCGAGAGGATTTATTCTGATGCAATCGTCATATGAATTCAGCGCCTCAAGCCAGTCGCCCATTTCAAAAAGAGTTTCTGCAAGGTTGAAGCATATCTCGTAATTTTCTGGTTCAATCTTCAAAGCTTCGCGGTAGCTTTGAACAGCTTCCTGAAGTTTTCCCAGTGAATATTCAAGGTCGGCCTTAGCGTACCACGCTTCAGCGCTGTCCTGAGAAAGCGAAATGGCTTTGTTAAAATCTTTAAGCGCAAGCTGAAATTTACCTGCTGAATCGTAGCAGAATCCTCTGGCAAGGTAAGCTTCGTAATAATCGTCGTTTATTTTTATTGCATCAGTATAATATTTTATGGCACTCACCAGGTCGCCTAGTTCTTCGTAAATATTCGCTATGTTGTATGATGAAGCCTCGTCGTACTTGTCTAGTTCCAATGATCTCTTAAAGCACTCTATGGCTCCCTGATATCTTCCAAGGTCGGCAAGAGCATTTCCTTTATTAAACCAGGCGCCGGCAAAATCTTCTTTTATGGCGAGAGCCAGGTCGTAGCTTTCTATTGCTTTTTCAAGCTTATTCATTTTTACCAGAACAATGCCTCTGTTGTACCATCCGTTTGCGCTGTATGGCTCAAACTCAAGATATTTATCGTAAGATTCCAGAGCCAGCGACATCTTTCCCATATTCTCGTAGCAGTATCCGAGTTCGTAAAAGGCCTCCGAAAATTCGGGATCTAGTTCGATAGCTTTTTTCATATACTGAGATGCTTCAAAATAATCTTCCTGCCTCTGGTACAAAAGTCCTAAATTAAAAACTGCTTCTTCATTGCTGGGGTCGAAATCGAGTACCGACTTCAATGTTTCTTTAGCATGGTCGGCAAAACCCAGGCTTTCCTCTGCTGCGGCTTTTTCTATAAACGCGTCGGCATCGGCGGGATTAAGAGACAGCGATTTTTCAAAGCATCTTATCGCCTGCTCGAATTCTCCGAGAGATGTATGAAAGCTTCCTTTTTTTAACCAGTATTCCGAATTGTAAGGGAATGTTTCAAGTAGAAGATCCACAAAATATAATCCGTCTTCGGATTTGTCGTTTTCCAGACAAAGCTGAATTACGTCCTCAACCGATTCGGTGCAGTCATAAACTCCGCTCGCCTCAACGGTTTCCCTGCATTTATTTATTTCTTCTTCTATATCTTTTCTCTGATCGTAGAAACTATCTTCTGCCCCGAAATCGGAATCCAAATATGACATCTAATTCTCCAGTGGATTGAAACATTCGCAAAAAATGTATTACTAATATTATCTAAAATCAAGTTGATTTTGAGCCGTAAATTTACAACATGTACTCGGGCACTAGAAACGTAAAAATAATTCTACGCTTATCCGGCATCTTGTAATTTTAATCTGGAAAAATCGGAGTATGATTATTGAGGATTCTGCCGCGTGAATAAAAAACAAGCGTACCTTAACTGTTAGGGTACGCTTATATAATCGAAAACGTGCACGAAATACTTTAATTCCTTAGAACCGCGGTAACTTTTTCGGCTGCGTCTTTAAGAGACTTAGCGACCTCGAAATTTAATCCGGATTCATTCAGAAGCACACCGGCTTCTACGGCATTTGTTCCTTCCAATCTTACAACTATCGGAATATTAACATTTATTTCCTTGGTCGCGTCTATAACGCCTTGTGCAACCCTGTCGCACCTTACGATCCCGCCGAAAATATTAATTAAAATCGCCTTCACGTTAGGATCCGAAAGGATGATCTTAAATCCGTTCGATACCGTGTCTTTGTTTGCACCGCCGCCTACATCAAGGAAGTTAGCAGGCTCTCCGCCGGCAAGTTTAATAATATCCATTGTAGCCATCGCTAGACCGGCGCCGTTTACCATGCAGCCTACGTTGCCGTCCAGTTTAATATAATTCAAATTAAATTTTGAGGCTTCTATTTCGAGAGGGTCCTCTTCGTCGAGATCACGGAAATCCACCACATCCGAATGACGGTAAAGAGCGTTGTCGTCGAAGTTCATCTTTGCGTCGAGAGCGAGAACATCGCCCTCTTTGGTTACTACAAGCGGGTTAATCTCCGCAAGCGAACAATCGCTTGCAACATAAGCCTTATACAAAGCCGTTAAGAACTTAACAGCGTTCTTGTGCTGAACGCCCGACAATCCTAAAGCAAACGCAAGCTTGCGCGCCTGGAAAGCCTGCAGCCCGAGCTCGGGTTCTACGGTTTCCTTAATTATCTTTTCCGGAGTTTCGGCCGC
>JBJKTB010000297.1:0-3420 GCA_046703345.1 Ignavibacteriaceae bacterium | reverse complement strand
CCCGGAAAAGAATACTTCAGTGCGTTTTCGCTTAATTCCTTTATTATCAGGTTCAAGTGGTCTTTATGTATCTGCAGCAAAGAAGATTCGATATCGAAGTCTATATTTTTAATTTCAGGAAATGATTTGCCCGTATTTCGCGCTGCCTGCTCAACCGTTTCCTTTGATATTGCCGCCGCTTCGGATGTAAATTTTCTTCGCTGATCTTTGTCTTGCAGAATCGAATGCAGTTCGCTGTATTGAATAAATTTGTCAACGGTTCCCTGCAGCCTTTTTGAAGAATAGTTTATACTATGCATAAACTGTCTTATATCCTCCGCCGAATACCCTTCAAAATCATCAATAAGCATCTGCGACAATCCTATCATCGGAACCAAAGGTGTTCTTAATTCGTGCGGTATCTTTTTTAATATTTCATCTTTAAGTTCAGCGGCAGTTTCTTCAATGGCTTTCCTCTTTTTTAGCTTTGACTCGACCGCTCCAAGCAATTCTTTTACTGTAAACGGCTTAGTCAGATAATCATCGGCCCCCAGTTCCATTCCATTTGTGATGTCGGCTCTGTCTGTCTTCGCGCTGAGAAAGATGACAGGCAGAAGTGCGTTTGCTTTTGTTTTTCTTAATTCTCTTAAAAGCTTAATTCCATCTACTTTCGGCATCATTACATCGGATAAAACCATGTCAGGCATTAACTCGCCGATCTTTTCCAATGCCTCTTTGCCGTTCTCCGCTTCCGAAACTTTGTAGCCCTTGAGCTCCAGAATATCGACTATATTTTTTCTGACGTGCATTTCGTCTTCAACTATAAGTATGTGTTCCATAGGATTAATTATCCACTAAATTTTTTAATATATAATCGGCGGGAAATATTTAAGCTTTAAAATATTGTAATAAGCGTACCGGTTGCTAAATAACCGATACTATTTTGAAATAAACGATACAATTTGGAATTATTTAGCCGCAAACAGTTAACGGCTTCGGAATATGCGGGATAAGAATGATAGCTTCGGCGTGAGAATATTGAGGCATAGAAATATCACGCAGTTCAGTCAAACAGTCTGCATAATAAATCAATAAATTTAATTTATATAAGACGGACAGGCGAAATATTCTTCCCTAGACCGATATCCGGTCTTTGAGGATCTTCGAGTATCTCTGACTGACTATGACAGGTTCATTAATTCCGTTCAAAGTTATCGAGTACGTTTTATTGAATATTTTATCAATTTTTTCAGTGTAATTTAAATTTATTATTTTTGATCTGTGCACACGCAGAAAGCTGTCCGAAGGAAGGACGCTCTCCCAGTCTTTTAAAATTTTCCGCATCATCGCGGTCTTTCCGCCTCGTATGTAAACCTTGCAGTATGAACCGGCGGCTTCTATCATAACCAATTCACTAATATTTATTAAAGATGATGAATTATTAACCGGAATTAGTATCTTATCTTTAAGCCCGAACTTTTTTCCATGCTTTGTTTCTTCCGCCGGAAAAGGATTACCTATCTGTTCCGCCCTCCGCATCCTTGCCTCAATAGAGTGTACGAGCGCCTCTATCTTAAAAGGTTTAAAGAGATAATCGTCGGCTCCGGCGTCCATCCCGTATCTTAAATCATCTATCGCTGCTTTCGCTGTCAAAAAGACAAATGGTATTCTTGCAGTTTTAGGACTGGAATTTAGCTTCCTTTTCACATCATAACCGTTTTGGGGACTCATCATAATATCACAGACTATTACGTCTGGATTTATCGTCCGGGCCTTTTCAATTCCTATCTCTCCGTTTTCAGCGTCGTACACCTCGTAACCTTTAAACTCAAGAAGCTCTTTGGCGTTTATTCTAAGAAGTTTTTCATCGTCAATCAAAAGTACTTTTTTCATTTTTTCTCTCTGTATTTTTCGGAATTTTCACTGTAAATGTTGTCCCCTTATTAAGCTCGCTCTCTACCGATATGCCCCCGTTATGAAGATCTACAGCCCTCTTAACTATTGATAGCCCCAAGCCCGTACCCGGTATCTCGCCGGTATTGCCGCCTCTGAAGAATTGTTCGAAAAGCTTATCCTTGTCCTCTTCCGGTATTCCTAAACCGTTATCTTTTACTATAAACTCTATCTCCGAAGTCGAGCTTTTAGCTTCGAGAGATATATCTCCGCCGTCCGGAGAGTACTTTACCGCGTTTGTCAGCAGATTTGTCAAAATCAATTTAAGTAATTTTTTATCGCCCACAAATATATCATTTGCGCATTTATTATTGCATTTAATCCGGTTTCCGTCTCCCGCATACATCCTGATCTCTGATATAATTTCGCCGCATATTTCGTCAACATTCAATTCCTCAGGAAAATATTCCATTTTACCCATTTCTGCCCGGTTGATTAACAGAACGTCGTTAAGCAGTTCGTTTATCCGGTCTACAGATATTTGTATTCTTTCTAGATGCTCGAAAAGCTTCGGTTCTTTTTTATCACCGTAAACCATTTGCAGGAACTCGGTAGACAGCGCAATTGTCGTCAAAGGAGTCTTGAACTCATGCGAAGCAGTTGATATGAACCTCGATTTCATCCGGTTGAGTTCTCTCTCTTTTTGAAGAGAAATTTGAATGCTGTTTTCAAGTTGTTTTCTCCTGGTTATATCTACTATAACGCCTATAATACCTCCGATGCTGCCATCGGTTTTTCTGTAAATGCTCTTATAAACTAACCATTCAGTTAATTTTCCAGATTTATCTATACGCTTAGCTTCGTATTGCATGTTCTTTCCGTCGCGAAGCAGCGTATCATCACTACTATCATGAATCGCCGAGTAATCCGGATCCCATATTTCGAAGACATCTTTACCGTACATTTGTGTTCTGTCAAGGTTCACGTATTTTTCAAATTCCCTGTTGCACGCTGTATATTTTTTCCCGGTATTCTTTATGAAGATAGGCAAAGGTATCGAGTCCAGAAGAGTCTCTAGAAACTGAAGCTGGTCTCTAATCTCATTTTCCTTGTTTTTTATTTCTTTTATCTCATCGGCTATCCGTTTGTTTGCCTTTAATAAGCTTTCAGTTCTTCTTTTTACAAGAGTCTCCAGACGGTTCCTATATTCATTTAATTCCTTTTCTACTTTCCGCCTCTGACTTATATCTCTAACCAGCACCCAAACGCCGTTGGATTGATTTCTATAATCTTTTTTAACATAGGCTCTGATGCTTACCGGAACTCTGCTGCCGTCGGTACGGTAAAATTCCTTTTCATAAAGATCGCAGTATCCCTTAATCTGCAGCTGGTACGCAACACCGGTGTGGTCGTATTCAAGATATTCGGCCGGAGTTAATTCTGAATAATTTTTATCGGCAAGTTCGATAATGGAGTCGTACATGAGAAGCTTCAAAAAAGCTTGGTTGCACTCTGTTATATTCCCGCTCAGATCCGTTATCATTATTC
>JBJKTB010000296.1:0-3423 GCA_046703345.1 Ignavibacteriaceae bacterium | reverse complement strand
CCGTTAATACCGTCCAACCGTCGTAATCTGTTTTAACGTGATAGCTTCCCATATTAACCATCGGCTCTATAGCAATCGTCATATCTTCTCTAAGCTTCGGGCCCGTCCCGCTTTTTCCGTAGTTGGGTACCGAAGGCTCCTCGTGCAGATGCTTTCCTACTCCGTGTCCGCACAAATCCCTTACTACCGAGAAACCGTTTTCTTCAACGTAAGCCTGTACCGCGTAAGAAATATCGTGAACTCTTCCGCCGGCTTTCGCCTGCTCTATTCCGAGATAAAGCGATTTCTCGGTTACGTCCATCAGCTTCTGAAGCTCGGCGCTGATGTTTCCCACCGCTACAGTTAAAGCCGCGTCGCCGAAGTATCCGTGCTTCTGAACTCCCACATCCAGCGAGATTATTTCACCTTCTTTAAGAACTCTTTTTCCCGGAATGCCGTGTACAACTTCGTTGTTCACCGAAGCGCATATGGCCGCCGGGTAGTCTATTGAAGAGCCTCCCTGCGAGTAGCCCTTAAATGCAGGCACCGCGTCGTTGCTCCTTATGTAATCTTCAGCTATCCTGTCCAGTTCTTCCGTCGTAATCCCGGTCTTTACGTATCTTTTCATCAGCTGCAGAGTCTCTGCCGTTATCTTGCAGCTTTCGCGTATATAATCAATCTCTTTTTTTGTTTTTATATAAATCACAAAATATCTTTTATCTTCTGGCTTTCACTTTGCCGCTCTTCATAAATCCGTCGTAATGCCTCATAAGCAGATGCGATTCAATCTGCTGAAGAGTGTCGAGCGCAACTCCGACTATAATCAGAAGGCTCGTTCCTCCGAAGAACTGTGAGAACCTGATCGATACTCCCCAGCCGCTTACAAACGCCGGCAGGATGGCTACTATGGCCAGAAATACCGAACCGGGCAAAGTAATCTTTGTTAAAATATTGTCAATAAAATCGGAAGTCTGCTTTCCTGGCCTTATCCCGGGAATAAAACCTCCCTGCTTTTTCATCGTGTCAGCTACGTCCTTCGGGTTGAAAGCGATGGCCGTATAGAAGTATGTAAAGAATATAATCATGATGGCGTACACAAAAGAGTATACCGGTGATGTATATTCAAAATACTTAGTCAAATTCTGAAGGAACTCGTTGTTCGGGAAAAACTGAAGCACAGTATTCGGAATGAACATAATCGACTGCGCGAATATAATAGGCATTACTCCCGCCGTATTTACTTTTAACGGAATGTACTGCGTAACGCCGCCGTAAACTTTTCTTCCGACCACTCTCTTCGCGTACTGTACCGGAATTCTTCTGGTTCCTTCTGTAACGAGAACAACACCCGCAATTATGAGCACCATCAGAGAGATGATTACAAGCTCAACAACAAGGTTCGATGTTCCCTGCTGTATTCTCTGATATTCATCGAGAAGAGCGAACGGAAACCGGTCTATAATTCCGATGAAGATTATAAGCGAAATACCGTTGCCTATTCCTTTGTCGGTTATCTGCTCGCCGAGCCACATCATAAACACAGTGCCGGATGTAAGTATAAGTATGGTTGACATCGTCCATGCAAAGCCCTGAACTCCGGCCGGAACGATCGGCACTCCCTGAACGTTAATGCTGAGAAGTCTGATAGTTACACCCCAAGCCTGCAGCGCGGATATAAGCACCGTGCCGTATCTAGTAAGCTGTGTAATCTTCTTTCTTCCGTCTTCGCCTTCCTGCTGTAGCTTCTGGAAATAAGGGACAACGGCGCCCAGCAGCTGTATAATGATAGATGCGGAGATGTAAGGCATTATTCCCAACGCAAAAATGGCGGCGTTCTTAAACGCGCCTCCTACGAACAAGTCGTATAGTCCGAACAATGTATCGGATGATTGGTTTCTGGTGCTCTGCGCAAGGAGATTAGCATCTATTCCCGGCAGGGTAATGTGAGCACCGAGCCTTACAATAACAAGCAGCGCCAGAGTATACAATATTCTCTGACGAAGCTCGTGTATCTTAAAAATATTCCTGAAGGTATCTGTAAGTTTTCCCATTGAATTCCAGATTAAATCTTTTCAATTGATCCGCCGGCAGCCTCAATTTTTTGTTTTGCCGACTCGCTGAAAGCGTTTACCTGAACTTTAAGTTTTGCTTTAAGTTCGCCTTTGCCGAGTACTTTTACCGGACTGTTGGTGCTTGAAATAAGTCCGTATTTTTTCAGAGTTTCCGGGTTGAATACGGCTTCTTTAACACCCTTTTCGGTAACAAGCTTTTCAATCTGGTCAACGTTCACTACCTGGTAATAAACTTTAAATTTGTTAGTGAACCCGAATTTAGGGATTCTTCTCTGAAGCGGCATTTGTCCGCCTTCAAACCAGGCTTTGTGCTTGGCTCCAGAGCGTGATAACTGACCGTTCATTCCCTTGGTTGCTGTTCCGCCGTGGCCCGAACCTTCGCCTCGTGCAATTCTTTTAGGGTTCTTCCTAGAGCCTTTCGCGTATTTTAAATTGCTTAAGATATCCATTTATCAAACCTTATTTCTTCTTAATTTCTTCAACAGTTACCAGATGAGAAACTTTTCTGATCATGCCCCGTATCTGCGGAGTATCGTTGTGTATCTTCTCCCAGTTCGGTCTTCCCAGTCCCAAAGCCTCTATTGTAAGCTTCTGATCTTTCGGCCTGTCAATAACGCTTCTTATCTGTTTTACTTTTATTTGTCCCATGATTTCCTCAATTAGGCGTTGAATAATTCACTTAACGTCATCTTCCTCTTCCTGGCCATCTTCTTCGCGTCTACAATTTCAAGCAGACCGTTTAAGGTGGCTTTTACCTGGTTGTGAGGATTGCTTGAGCCCAGCGATTTTGTAAGTATATCCTGTACTCCGGCAGCTTCAAGCACTGCGCGAACTCCGCCGCCGGCTATTAGTCCTGTTCCCGGAGAAGCCGGTTTAAGCATTACTTTTCCCGCGCCGAACTTACCTATAACTTCGTGGGAAACTGTTCCCTTTATAACGGTTACGTGAACCAGGTTTTTCTTCGCGTCGTCAATACCTTTGGAGATGGCATCGGTAACTTCGTTGGCTTTTCCCAAACCTACTCCAACCGTACCCTGTCCGTTGCCTACAACCACAATAGCGTTAAAGCTGAATCTGCGGCCGCCTTTTACTACTTTAGCAACTCTGTTAATGTGAACGACTTTTTCTTTTAGTCCTTCTGTTTCGCTTGACTTTACGTTTTTCAATTGTATCTCCGAGAACTTCTCTTTTACTTTATTCTTTATTTAATTTCTCTTATCTCAGCTAACCTCCGGCAGGTTAACTTCGCTGCCGGGAGAGGATTCGAACCTCTACAGACGCCTCCAAAGGGCGTAGTCCTGCCATTAGACGACCCGGCAATCTCCGGTTACTTTCATAACTAGAACTTCAAACCTTTTTCGCGCGCCCCGTC
>JBJKTB010000295.1:0-8345 GCA_046703345.1 Ignavibacteriaceae bacterium | reverse complement strand
CTGAAGGTTGTTTTTAACGCGATGATGCACTTCTTTAAGTAAAACCACTTTCTCTTTAAGCGAAAGTTCGAGCTGCTCCCTAGCGAGCTTTGAATCGGTAACGTCTATACATGACCCTATGTAGCCCAAGAATTTGCCTGTAAGAGTATACCGCGGCACACCGGTGTCGTAAATCCACCTATATTGTCCGTCATTTCTCTTTATTCGGTATTCCAAATTGTATTCTCGGCATTCGGAAAAAGCCCGGCCGAATACTTCTGAAAGAGTCTTTATATCGTCTGGATGAATAGACTCAGTCCATCCCCCGCCTAATTCTTTTTCCAGGCTTCGCCCAGTGAAATCCAGCCATCTTTTATTGCAGTAAATACACATTTGATTACTATCGGTCATCCATATCATTACCGGAGCCGTGTCTGCAAGAATTTGAAACCGTCTTTCGCTTTCTTTCAATGCGTCTTCGGCAAGTCTTCTTTTCGTAATGTCTCTAGCGAATGCACAGAAGTATTCCTCACCAGCGAACTTAAAATTTTCGAATTCCACCTCGGTAATTATATTTTGGTCATTCTTGGTTTTAATGATGTGCTCGGAGGTATTATTATGATTGACTTCTGTAATATTCAGATCGACGGTTATATCGCTAATTTTTATATTTGGATCAAAATCTTTAACAGACATTGATGTTAATTCATCCCTCGAATACCCCAATTTGCGACACACGGTATCGTTAACATCGGAAATCATGCCGTCCGGTTTAAACCAGAAAAGCAGATCCTCAGCGTGGTCCACAGAAAATCTGGTAAGTCTTAAAGCTTGTTCATTTTTTTTAAGTTTTTTAAATAGAAGGTCATATGGGTATCTGAGCCCGTTTTCCACTATTGCTTTGTAAACAAGATAAAACGAAATAATCTTTAGATAATGACCTAAAAGGTTTACTGCTCCGTATACGCTTAAATATAGAGTGAACATTAATTCGGAAAATATGGTTACGCATATTGAAGCCAGGAGAAGATAGAAGATATTCTGATTGAAGCTTTTACGCTTGAGGCTGAGCAGAATAATAGAAACGGCTAGAATACCCGAGATTATGTACTCGCTTATAATTTTAAACGGTGTAAGGCCGCTGCCTTCAATATAACAATCGGGAAAAATCTTCAATTCAAATAACGCCAGAAACATAAACGCCGTAACTACAAAAAATGCTAAAAATACATAGCTTGCCTTAATTTTTTTGTCAATAAAGAAACATGCAATAAAAAAAGAAAAGGCCTGAAGATACCGTCCTCCAATCCAAAGCTGCGCGGCGAGATTAGAACCTTGCTCGTCAAATATACCTATTCCCTTGTAAGAAAGAGCGTGAAGAAAATCCGTCAAAGCGACAAAAAGGAAGGCTATACCAATTATAAGAAAGTAATTCTGTTCAAGAAACATGCGCGAATTCCAAACCACCATGAATATTCCGCAGGCGATAACAATACTAAAGACTTCGGCTATTGAATGGAACAACAAGAAATTATTTATACTGAGAAAATAAAGAGCAAACAATAGCCCAAATCCTGCTGCCGCCAAAAGATAATGTTCAAGAATTGAGGCTTGCTTAACGGGTTTTAGTAGGGAACCTTCAAAATCAGAATTGTGTACATTTTCCAACACTACTCCCTTTAATAGAATTTCTAAGATTAAAGAAAAATCTACTTCTTGTCGGTTGGCTGAGAATTTCAGAAATTTCTTTTAAATGTAACAATTATTTTTCATGTTTTCTATCCGCATGAATATTTTATTTATTGCTTTATTATGTATGCCTTTCATTTAGATATAGAATTTCATTAAAGAAGTGTGTACCGCAGGTATATTACCACAAATTATCACATCTTAATCCATTATAGACAAATAAGTTATCAAATAATTAAATCTTTTGCCGATGCCTTGAATGATTGCGAAATGATTAAATTGTTTTTTCTAAAAAAAATTCGCCTTAATTTGAAATTTATTATTTAATAATTCTGAAGTTTAAATAAACTTCGAAATCTTACGATAAACTGAGCGTAATAAAGTTCAATAATTATCCGAGAGAGGTTAACGTTGAAATTTGGAATAATTGGTCTCGGCAATATCGCCCGCAAAGCTTACCTCCCCGTTCTTGCAAATAAAGAAGGAATAGAACTTGCCGCCGCAACCAGGAATGAGGAAGTATTAAAATTAGTTACTTTCAAGTACAAAATAAAAGAAACTGTTAGAAGCGTTGAAGAACTTATAAAGTTAAATATTGAAGCCGCCTTCGTACACTCCTCTACCGACTCGCATTATGCTATCGTAAAAAAGCTGCTCGCATCTGGAATCCATGTTTATGTTGATAAGCCTATATCTTATAATTATAACGAATCTCAGGAACTAGTATCGCTGGCTGAAAGCAAAGGATTGATATTGATGACCGGATTTAACAGACGCTTTGCGCCGATGTACCGCAGCTTAAAAGCCAAACCGGCTCCTAAGCTGATAATAATGCAGAAGAACAGAGTAAATTTACCCGGGGAAGTAAGAGAATTTATTTACGATGATTTTATACATGTAGTAGACACAATACTTTTTCTGGCCCCCGATACCGCGTTAGATACATCAGTTACACCGTTCTTCAGAAATAAAGAACTAACGGGAGTTTCTGCAAATATTTCGGGTCAGGATTTCTCCTCACTTGCAGTTATGTACCGCGACAACGGAATTACCGAGGAAACGCTGGAGTTCATTACAGAAGGTGAAAAGTTTGTTGTAAAAGAGTTGAATGAAACCTTCTATTTTTCAGATGGCGAAGAGAAGAAAATTAAGTTCGGGAATTGGGATTATGTGCTTTACCGGAGAGGATTTTTTGATATAACGGATTATTTCATCAAACTCGTACGAGATAAAAATTATAAAGGAGCGTACCCGGAGGACACTCTTAGAACACACAGGTTTTGCGAAGACATCGTCAGTAAAATTATTTCCGAGCTGAACATCCGATCTTAGGAGACTGAGATTATTTTAGTTGCTTTCCAATGATATATTTCTAAAAAGATTAAAATGATGAGATATCTTCTAAAGAATCCAGGACAGTAACTCCGCATTCGCTGAGTCTTTCTTTACTTTGATGACCGCTCGCAACCAGCAGACAGTCGGCGCCGATTTCCCTGGAGACTTCGAAATCATGAACTGTGTCCCCGATAAGCAGTACTTCCCCGCCGCTTAAACCAATAGTGCTGATCAGGTTTTTACCGAGCTCCACTTTGCTTGTGGCGTATATATGATTGAGCCCCGAGAGATGTGAGAAATATTTTTTCAGACCGAAATGTTCCACAAATTCTTCAAGAGTATGATGAGAGTAAGCCGATAATATTGACTGCTCCAAACCGCTGTTCGAGATTTGTGAAAGAAGTTCCTCCGCGCCCGAATGAAGAGAGCTTTCCAGACGGCGGCTTTCATACTGCTCAACCCATTCAGCGCCCACTTCTTCAAAACTGTATTTATTGAAATCAAATCCAGCTTTGGCATAATAATCCTTAACAGGGAAGGTAAAAATATCTCTGTATTCATTTAGCGATAAAGAATTAAGATTTCTTTTTACCAGAATTCTGTTTATTATGTCAACGCAAAGCTCAACGTCATCGAAGAGCGTTCCGTTCCAGTCCCATATAATATGTTTGTAATTTTTAAACATAAATTGAGTGCAAAGATAAGCATTTTAAAGTTTCGGGCCTCAGTTGATAGTGATTTAAATTGATAAAAAAAGACGATTTATTTTGTTCCTTTAGACAAAGCAACGCGTCCGGAATTTTTTCCGACGACCAGATATTTAAAGAGCTTTAAATAATTTAGCGGATCATTCAAAAGACTGCTGTATTTTTTATCTCCGGTAAAAATATCTGTAATAAGCTCACTCAGCTTTTGGCCGTACAATCTGAAAAGTATAGATCGAGCCGAAGGATATCCGTACACAAGAGGAGAGATCATTTGTGAATAATTTAATTCTTTTAAGATGGTCTGACGAAGAGAAGTATTATACAAGATTGAAGTTTCAGCCGGATTTCCGCCGCTTTTAATAACGGCTTCAGCCGCCAGTTTACCGCTGAGGACAGCATTACTTATACCTTCTGCAGTCACCGGATCTGCAAAACCTGCAGCGTCTCCGGTCAGCAATATCCGTCCGAAAGCATAATTTTCGTTTTTCCCGTCAAGCGGAATATAATAACCGTGGCGTTCTAAATGCTCAATTTTTTCCAGCTGTAAAGCTTTTAGTTACGCGGCAAAATGATTATTTAAATTTGATTTCCTCACACCCATTGAAACTATCCCGACAGATAAATGATCTTTCTTGGGAAAGACCCAGCCGTAGCCGTGCGGGGCGACTTCAAAATCAAATCTTGCGCTTTCTGAAAAACGAAGGTAATCCTCGCAGCCTGTATAGATCTCATACTCGAGTGCGGGAATTTTAACTATTTTTCTTTTAGGCGATATATATTTTGATGAGATGCCGTTCGCACCGTCTGCAGCAACTATTATACGCGCTCTAAATTGACCTTTATCAGTATGTATTAAAACGTAATCGGAATTTTCTTCTATTTTTTGGACGGTACAGCTTTCGCAGAGAGTTATGCCCTGCTCAGCCGCTTTAGAAAGCATATAATAATCAAAGCTGCTTCTCATTGTCATCAGTACGATAGGTTTTTCTCTATGAGTGGAAAAAGATAAGTAATTCCGGTGATCTATTACCTCGGCATTAAAACATTTCTTTTCAACAACTTCATCTATATCAAAAGGAAGTATATGTGTAACTCTGGATACTACTCCGCCGCCGCAGGTCTTATATCTCGGTAAAGAGGATTTATCGAATACGATAACTTTGCTCCCCTTAGAAGCCAAAAAAAAAGACGCCGAGGAACCCGCAGGTCCGGTACCGATTACAGCCGCATCATAAGTTACCTGCCCCATTTATTCCAATAATAAAATTAAGAAAAGAAATTAGTTTTAATATTTAGTTAAGCTATATGAATACCGGGCTTTCCATCAATTAACCAAACCAGGTCGTAATATAAAAAAAGAATTTTAGTAAGTGAACAAATCAGTAACGGCTGATAATCTAAATTACTAAACTGACTTTAACTCTAAATAACAAATTTTACGACAGGACTATTATCCAGTTTTTGAAATATTAAATCTCTCACAACTTCGTTCGGCACTTCAAGAGATAGATTAAGACTGAAATACTTACCGGTGGAGCTTATGTTGGAGGGAGAAACCTCGTACGACAGCCCTAAGGCAGCTTCGTCAATGGCCGAAAGTAATTGATTTATATCTGTACCGATTATTTTATATGCCCAGATGCAGGGATAATCTATATGAGGACGCGGGCTTTCCGAATTGAATATCATTTTCTCTTTTACAACTTAATTTAATCCGTAATATAATTTCCGCTTAAAATATTTTTGTGAGGGAGAAAATTTTTACGAAATTTTGTTGTGTACATCACAGAGAGCATTTTCTTGCATTAAAACTCTTGCAAATAAAAATTCCTGAGATTACTTTTATGTCGGTTCTTTAAAAAGGTTCTCCCCTGCCTTTTGAGTAAAAGGTACTAAGTCCCGATGGTCGCCCGATCATTGGGCTTTTATTTGCAGAAATCATTACTTCACGAACTTAAAAACAAGCAGTTTCCATCTTTCCAAATTAGAATAAGAAAAGTCAAATTACAGGAAATATAACATGACATGCTTCATTATTAAATTTGCGGCTGGTAAAGAGCCTAAGCAGTTTAATTCTATGGCGCAGCCGGCTTCATGCATAATAATTCCCGAATTTTGAAGCCGGAGACTCGAATAGCTTTTATAGAAACAAAATCATGCTGAAAGATTCGTCAATACACGCTTTAACAGATTTCTGGCAAGTGTAATTTTATATGCGTTCATCTCAAGCGAAAAAGCATTCTTTAGAAGCTCCTTCGAGAGAGCGTCAAATGATTTCTCTCCCGGATTAAAATTGCTGAGCTTTTTGTTTATTTCATCCGGAAGCCATGGCTTAGGCGCCACACCTCCCAGCGCTAAGTTACCTCGCTTGATTATATTTCCGTTTTTATTTACAACGGCCGCAATACTTACTACCGCAAAATCCCAGGCGCGGCGTTCCTTTACTTTTATATATTCGCTTCTGCTGCCATCAGGAAGTTCAGGTATAATGATCTTCTCAACAATTTCACCCGGCCGCAGAATATTTTCTTTGGTATGATCTTACTCGGGAAGGATGAAGAATTCTTTCAGCGGAATGATTTTAGATTTTCCGCCTGAGTAGATAGATACCGATGCATCTAAAGCAAGCAGCGCTACAGCCATAACTGACGGATGAACAATGTAACACGGGCCTCCGCCTATTATGCAATGGAATTTGTTATTGCCGTCTACAGCATAACAAAGATCGCCGCCCTTCCTTAAGCAATGGAAGTCTCCTCTAAAATAAAAGCATCGAGGGCGCTGACACAAGTTTCCGCCGAGAGTTGCTACATTCCGAAATTGCGGAGAGGCAATTTCAGAGGCGGCCTGTGCAAGAACGTTATATTTTTCTTTAATCTGCTTATTCTCGGCAATCTCCACTAAAGTTGTAAGAGCCCCGATTTCAATTCCTTTTCCAGGCAGAAACTTAATTCCGCTCATGCCTTGAATCTGCTTCAGATTTACTACTTTTTCCGGCGAAGCTATTCCGTTCTTTATCAATCCCAGAACATCGGTACCGCCGGCAAAAGCAATTGATTCGGGAAGACCGCTCTTCAAAATTTTGGAGGCTTCTTTCAAATCCTTCGGCTGAATATATTTGAACGTATTCATCTTAATACCTTATAATCTCGTTTTTATTTAGCTGTATAACGCATTCAAAATTTTATCCGGAGTAATGGGCAGACTTTTCATTCTCACTCCGAGAGCGTTGTAAACGGCATTGGCTATTGCGCCGGGAGTAGGAATTATGGCAGGTTCGCCCACGCCTTTAACGCCTGTAGTGTTCAGCAGATTGTCGCCCTGACTGACAATAATAACCTCAATATCGGGAGTGTCTTTTACCGTCGCCATTTTGTAATCATGCATGTTGGCGTTAAGCATCTTGCCGGTATTTGCGTCCATTATCCTTTCTTCCATTAAAGCGTAACCCAGTCCCTGAATAATACCTCCGTGCACCTGATTTTCCAAAGTTGTAGGATTTAATACTCTTCCTATATCATAGGCCGCAACAATTTTTAGAACTTCAATATTTCCAGTCACCGTATCAACCTCAACCTCTGCAAACTGCGCCCCGAAAGTATTCACGGCATAGCCGTCGGGATTCTGGCCCCGGGCGCCGGTAGTAATTAATTCACGCTCATGTAATTTACCTACAACTTCAGCCGCAGACATCTTTTTCGACAGAATCACCCGGTCAGAAATAAAGGCATCTTTATATAAAAGACGTTCTTCCGGTAAGTCAAGAAGAGCCGCTGCACCGGAGATGACTTTGCTTTTCATCTGCTCGGCTGCATCGCGCACGGCGGGAGAAACAGAAGGCGAAGTAACGCTTCCTCCGCTTGCGGGACAATAAGGCGTTACAGATGTATCGCCAACTATAACCTGGATTTTATTCATTGGAATTTCCAGCACCTCGGATGCGACCTGCGCAAGGATGGTGTATGTTCCCGTTCCTAAGTCCTGAGTTCCGGCAAGTACAGTAAGACTTCCGTCATCATCTAATTTTAAAGTAGCGTAAGCCGGAGGCCCGCCGCCTCCCCACCAGATCTGTGAAGCCATTCCGATGCCCCGTTTAATTGATCCTTTATCTGCCCCCGGAGCTTTTCGTCTTTTATGCCATCCGATAGCTTCCGCTCCTTTTATGTAGGCTTCTTTGAGAAACTTGGAAGTATAAGGCTGATTTGAAACCGGATCAACCTCAGCGTAATTTTTAAGCCTGAAGTCTAGAGGATCCATCCCGACTTTTTCTGCAATCTCATCTATTAATGATTCAAACGCGAAAGTTCCCTGCACATGTCCCGGCGCTCTAAAGGCACTTGCTCTTCCGGCGTAAATATAAACGTTGTATTCTTCGGTTGAAACGTTAGCGCATTTATATAAAGATTTAAGCGGCCAGCTGCATCCGGCCCCGTTGGGATAAGCTCCAACAGCACCGTAGGAATAATGGCTTAACGCAGTTAGCGTACCGTCCTTCTTCGCACCGGCTTTAAGCTTCTGATATGAATCAGGCCTGTTGCCCATAATTAAATTCATCTGACGGCGGTCCATAGTAATTTTAACCGGCCGCCCTATTTTTTTTGAAATTAGAGCTGCGATTACAGAATATTTTCCGGC
>JBJKTB010000294.1:0-2966 GCA_046703345.1 Ignavibacteriaceae bacterium | reverse complement strand
GACGGGTTCATTCCGAATTGTTTTGCCGACGCCTCAAAACAAAGACTCGGAGCTAAGTACCAAAATATTCTTTCCGGATCGGCCGGTTTCGATCCTGCAGGAGTTAAAGGATGCTTAATTGCTATGCTCAGCAGAACAGACACGAATGCGTATCTTCCCAAAATAAAAATTCCAGTGCTGGTACTCTGCGGAGAAGAAGATAAACTGACATCCGCAGAGTCCATGAAAGCGATGGCGGATAAAATTCCGGGCGCTAAGTTTGTTGTTGTTCCGGGAGCAGGGCATATGTCGCCGATCGAAAGCCCGGAATTCGTAAGCAAAGAGTTTATGAATTTCTTATCAGAAAATATAAAATCCTGAATGTAACGATCAGGATATATCACTAATAATATTGTCCGAATAAAATTTTATGGACTTCTTAACCGGAGGTGTTTAATGGCCAAAGCGCCGGATGCTAAAGAGTTATTAAAAAGAAGAGAAGACTTTCCTTCTCTTAAAAGAAATTACAACGGACACCAGCTTGCGTATCTCGACGGTCCCGGCGGAAGCCAGGTGCCGGAACAGGTGATAAACGCGATATCCGATTATTACCGCAACTCCAATTCGAATACGCACGGCTCTTTTATCACTACAAAAGAAACCGATAGATTACTGCACGGCGCGAGAGAAGCCGCTGCGGCATTCCTAGGGGCCGAAGGACCGGATAACATCTCTTTCGGCGCGAACATGACTACTCTTAATTTTTCGTTAAGCAAAGGAATAGCAAGAAGCCTTCAGCCGGGCGATGAGATACTGATTACACAATTAGATCATGAATCCAATCGCGGCCCGTGGCTTAATCTTAGAGAGAACGGAATAATAGTAAGAGAGGCCGCATTAAAGAAAGACGGCACACTCGATTATGAAGATCTTGCTTCGAAGATAGGCGAAAGAACAAGGCTCGTCGCTGTAGGCTGGGCTTCCAACGCTCTAGGGACGGTGAATAATATTGAACTTGTAAGAGAGCTGACTTATAAATCCGGAGCGCGGCTATTGGTAGACGCCGTTCATTACGCTCCGCACTTTCCTATAAATGTTAAGAAGACCGGAGTTGATTTCCTTCTCTGCTCGGCTTATAAATTTTACGGCCCGCATATCGGTATTCTTTACACGCGCGACGGGCTGCTTGACAGCCTTCAAACCGACAGGCTGAGGACTCAGGACCAGAGAGCTCCGTACAGAATGGAAACAGGTACGCTTAACCACGCGGCGCTCGCGGGAGTAAAAGCCGCCGTTGAGTATATAGCATCAATCGGAAGCGGCGGAGATCTTAGAGAAAAAATTGTGAATGCGATGGAAATGATAAATTCTTATGAGCATTCGCTTGCCTCGCAGCTATACGACGGACTGAAGAAAATTAGAGGCGTAACTGTTTACGGTATGCCCTTCGGCGATTTTCACCGCGCCCCTACCGTGTCATTTACTATAGACGACGTTGAAGCCGCTGAGGCCTGCGAGATATTGGGAGAGAAAGGGCTGTGCCTCTGGGACGGCCATTTCTACGCTTTACGCGCGGTGGAAGTGCTGGGACTTTTTGAGAAGGGCGGATTGATACGCGCCGGTATTTCGCTTTATAATTCATCAGAAGAAATAAATCGACTTATTAATGAAGTAAAATCAATTGCCGGAGAAAAAAACAAATGAGCAATGCGGACAGGTCATCTCTAAAAGTAATCTTGATAGGTTTCGGCAACGTAGGAAAGAAACTGGCGGAGATATTGACCGAGGAGAAAAAAAATTTTCTAAACCTCTCCGGCCTGAAGCCGGAAGTGCTGGGTATATTTACAAAACATCACGGATCATTAGTTAACAGAAACGGGATTGATTTAAAAGACGCGCTGAATCATTTTAAAGAAAACAACGGATTTGCGGAAAGTTACAAAGATTATACAAACGCCGACGCAATGAGCGGCGCGGCAGAGCGGGATTATGACGTGCTTATCGAACTTTCCACATTGTCCATCAAAGAAAAAGGCGAGCCTGCTGCGTCTTACATCCGCGAAGCGCTGAAAAGAGGAAAACATGCGGTAACTGCGAACAAGGGACCTGCGGCGTTTTATTTCAGGGAACTGAAAGAGCTCGCGGAGAAGAACGGCGGTGTATTCCTTCACGAGTCGGCGGTAATGGACGGAGCGCCCGTATTCAATCTGGCGAAGAGCACGTTAAAAGGCTGCAGGATTACAGAAGTATCGGGCATATTAAACTCAACAACAAACTTCATCATCTCGCGGATGGAAGGCGGCAAAACATTCGGCAGCGCACTGAAGGAAGCAAAGACGCTGGGATTTGCCGAATCCGATCCGGACTATGATATTGACGGATGGGACGCGGCTGCTAAAACCGCAGTACTGGCAAACGCTCTGCTGGGCGCTTCCGTCACGCCTTACGATGTTCCGCGCGAAGGAATACGCGATATTACAGACGATCAAATTCAAAGCGTAATAGAAAGAGATTACCGCTTAAGACTAGTGTGCCGAGCCTGGCTTGACGACGGGGTAATTAAAACGCGGGTTGCCGTAGAGGAGGTTCCCGCAGATCATCCGTTTGCCGGCGTTAACGGGAGCGGATCCATAATCCGAATAGTTACCGACATCATGACGCCGATACTTATTACGCAGGAGAGTCCCGGCCTGTACGACACGGCTTACGGCGTTATAAACGATCTGATGACTATAGCGAACGGCGGAGCAGCTTCACGATAAATGAAGATCTGAAATATATTCACGGCCGGCATCATCTTTAACTGTTTTTAAATTCCGCTTCGAAAAACATTTAAATAAGCCGAGATATATTCGTCCAGTTTTTTCCTTCTGTACTGCATAATAAACCGCGGATGATCGAGCGATATAATTTTATCGAAGAATCTATACTGCGAGTTTATTTCTTCCAGATATTTGCCGTTTTTAATTCCGAGTGAAACTGCGAGA
>JBJKTB010000293.1:0-10541 GCA_046703345.1 Ignavibacteriaceae bacterium | reverse complement strand
TACATAATAATTGTGCTGGCGCGCTTCGAATTCCGTTCCGAGAAAAATGATAGTGTAAAAAGGCTCGGAACGGAGAAAGTGATCGTGTGTTAATATAAAACCGATATTTCCCGTTTTGCGCGATACAAGTCCCTGTGCTATACGCGAAGGATGATAGTTAAGCTCCTCAATCGCGCGGTTAACCCGCTGCTTTGTCTCCTCGGAAATCCTTTTATGATTATGAATAACAAGAGAAACCGTTGCGATTGAAACCTCGGCTTTTCTGGCAACGTCTTTTATAGTTGGAGGTCTGAATTTTTCACCGGCCATTTAATTACCTTAAACCACTTCCGATTTCACACTATTTGAAGAATTATCTTTCGATACGAACAAAGTTTGAGTGGGGTATGCGAACTCAATTCCCCGTTTCTCAAACTCTTTAAAAATTGTCAGGTTGATAGCCTGGTGTATATCCATGTATTTGGTGTAATCCGCGTTTTCAACATAATAAACAAACTCGTAATTAAGACTGAAGTCACCGTACTCGAAAAAATGTCCTCTGTCGAAAGTCGCGTCTTTCTGATCGGTGATGATTTGCTTTACAAGGCCGGGTACCTCCGCAAGCTGTTCTGCGCTGGTCTGGTAAGTAACTCCCAGATGAAATACTACTCTTCTTCTCTCCATTTTTTTATAGTTGTGAATTCGCGAGTTTGTAAGATCTTTATTTGAAAAGACGAGCTGTTCGCCGGCCAAGGCCCTCAGTCTCGTTGTTTTTATTCCTATATACTCAACCGAACCGACCTTATCTCCCACTACTATAAAGTCGCCTATCTCAAAGGGACGATCGAAGAATATTACGAAGTAGCTGAACAAATCTCCCAGAATTGTCTGGGCAGCCAGGGCTATTGCGATACCGCCGATGCCCAGACCGGCGATAACGGCCGAGATGTTGAATCCCAGGTTATCCAGTAAAAATATGAAGCCGAGAGTCCATATCAGAATGTTTAAAATGGTCATTATCCCTTTTAACTCTTTCCGCCTAGTATCGCTCTCGCCTTTTCTTGCTATTATCTTGTTGAGGGAAAAATTAACCGTGGATGAGATTATTCGCAGCACAAAAAAAGTGGCGATTATAATTGAAGCCACCTCGAGAGCCCTATCCGCTTTTTGCGGAAGATTCAACGTTCTGATACCGAAGTAAACCGCACCGTAATAAAGAAGAGGGATGAGTGTTTTTTCTATGAGTCTGATTAAAATATCATCAAGTTTCGTCTCGGTTTTTTCCGCCCATATTTTTAGCCTGTAAAGCACAACCTTTCTGAAAATATGAACTGCGGCTAATCCGACAATAATCGTTGCGGCCGCGGTAACGTACAGTGAAATCGAATTTCCCAAATAAGTCTGATCCCAGAAACTTTGCATCGTTATTCCGTCTCCCAATTTCGTTTGAATTTTAATGAAGATATAAATTTTTCGGAAAGATACAAAAATTGTGTCTTAATAATTTTTTGCATGTTTACATACTCTTCACGGCGTAAAAATATCAGACAGAATATCTGCGGATAACTTCCTCGGGGATTCTTACCGGTCTTCCCGATGTCAGCGAGATCATAGTATAGATAAGGTAACCTTCGGCGGCGGTTTTTCCCGTGTCTTTTTTTACTATCCAAAAATTAACTTTAGACTGAGCCCCGTTCACCGAATCAATTTGTGTGCGCACTACTATTTTATCATCCAGCTTAAGCGCCCTTTTGTAATCGATGTGAGTTGTGCTTACAACCCAGTTATAGTCAAGCTCGTGAAACTCGTTCATCGGCATCCTGTAATCTTTTATCATTTGATCGTACCTGGCAGCCAAAACATAATCTAAGTACTTTGTGTTGTGTACGTGATTGTTCATGTCTATATCGTCAGGTCTGATATAAATTTCAGTTTCGAATATCGAATACATGCGGATAATGCCCTCTTATACGCCGGTAATTCCGGACGTTTCATAAAAAGTGTAAGTTCTACGCCTTAATGTAACTAAAGTTATGAAAATGGGGAAGAGTATTAAGTACAGAATTGTATATTAGCGTGATTTAAATATCCTTGCTCAAAGCTGAGGAATGTATCGTTTCTCACGGCGGGAGAACAATAATTTATTCAGGGATAAAGGAGTAAAATATTATTCCGTTACTCCCGCCATGAGACAATTTCAAAGGAGCCTGTGTTCGGAAAACTCGGGGGGGAGCTGAACATCAGCCTGTCGTCGTAATGATAGTTTTTGTTGAAGCCTGACTGAATGCCCCATTTGTTGAACGTACCGACTGGCTGTCTGGTATATTGCGTAATGCCGCCGTAGAGATAAATAGTGCCGCTGTTAGGGCGCGTATCGTAATCTTCAGCCCCGAATCCTCCTGTCTGCGAATATATTGCACCGTCAATATGTACATCATGCTGATTTGCCGGCGTATTGGATACAAGTATATTCTTCTCTGCAACAATTCCCAGCAGATCTGTTGAGGAGGAATTTGTTCTCGGGTCAGTTTGGTAAACTAAATCGTTATCAATATAAATATTCCCCATACCCATACCGTTTCCGGAAGCTACGATTGTATATTGTCCTTTTACGGTACCCTGTACCCTTAACAGGGCATTCTTTGCAAAAAGTACGCCGTTGGGTGCAATCTGAGACAAGGCTACGGTTGAATCTTTTCCTTTGTATTTATATTTATATGTTAAGCTATCTCCCTTGAAATTGAAGTAGATTGTATCTGTTGGTGTAAAGAAATGACCGCCTGATTTTGCGGCAACTTCAAGATCCGAAATGCTGGATGTTGGAAGAGGCAGATCCACACCCTGTTCGTAAGTGCCGTTAATAATAGGATTGTCGTAGTATTTGTTATAATATCTGTCTATTCCTTTTTTTGTCGAAACTTTGCCGTTAAATACCGGGTGTCCTTCAACGTGCAGGTAATCCTGAGTATGAAAAGGCCCCCAAACAGTGTCTCCGTCTGTCCACCATATCCCCGACGGTTCGTATACTGAATAATAGGCGAACTTGGAAAATTTGCTGGGCTGCAAAGTTACCTCTACAGTATCTGTGTATCCTCTGAAAGTACCGATGGAAACGATTTTTCTTATATTTTTAAATGCGTCGAGTATTTGAAGATTGACGTTCAGCGTGCCGCCGCTGAAACTTTTATTGCTTATCCCGGCTGTCCATGTAGGATCCAGGTAAACTTGATTCGCACCCATGTTTGCACCGCTGACGGCAATATTGTGAGCTACCGATTCATTATAATAATCGCTTAGATTGTCAACCGATGATGTTGAAACTCTTCCGAAATTCTGGCCCAGTACAAGAAAAATCAGGCTGAAACCCATAACTAAAAATAATGCTCCTTTTCCAAACATATATTTCTCCTACCGATTCTTAAGATTGCGGGCGCTTAGCCTTACCTGTCTCCAGAACGCGTCGACGTACTGGTTATTGTACGCCTCGGTATCCTCTACTTTTATGCTTATCTGTATCGTTGCTATCTGAGCCGGCGAGGCCACCGGAGTGCTGAGGGTATCTCCGAATGTATCGAAGTACAAAAGATTAAACTCTGTTATACCTAGGTTGGAACTTCCCGGCTTGTCGTGATTTTCAACTCTGTATAACATTACGTCGTTAGGATTCGGCGTCGACGCCAACTCGCTTGTCGGCCCGGTATAATAAGTCAGGGTATCTACGTTTCCGTCATCGTTTAAATCTGTTAAAAACTGGATTTTGTTTGAGTCAGCGTATAATATAGCTTTCGAAGGATCCGGAATTTTAGACCAGTCCTCACAGTATCCTAATTTTCTGAAATCATCTTCCATCATGGTAACAACAAATGTAAGATTCTGCTGTACAATAAGATCCTGACTGTTATTATATGTGTTCTCGGCCGCCGCGCCGCTTACTCTAAAGAGTATAAGCATCAGCATTCCGCCGATAAACATTGAGCCCATTATGTCTAGTATTGTTGAAAATCCCATCTTCTCACCTGAATACCCAATAACTATAAATTTCGGACATCTTAACTGTGTCTTTCATAGAAACACTGGTTACATAAACTGTAATCTTTTTATTCCATGTCTGAGTATTTACCGCAACATCCGGATTCGAAGTATTGACGTATTCAACTTTGCAGTTTATTTTAAATATTGCCGAAGGCATCGTAGAATCAGTTTTTGTATATCCGTTATAATCGTCAACGTCATTATATGTTGCTGGTGTTTCTCCTGTTTCGGGCCCGAGTCTGTTATAAGGTGTAAGATCGCCGGTATATTTAGTAGGATTCGAGGCAGTGTAATTGTCAAATGCCTTATTGCTTATCTCTTCCAGCTGAGATGTAGCTATTGAGGTAGCCAGAACCGCAAATTTACTTTCCATAAGGACAGTCCCCGTGGTAAGGAATGTATTGTTGATCCTAAGGATGAGCACCGACAGTAATATCATGGCTCCTATAGTTAATAATGATTGTCCGGTATTCACAAATGCTTTCTAGCTTTATTGGGTTTATATTATTGGGACCAAATACTGGGCCAAACATCATCCCGCTGTAAGTAATTGACAATTAATGGATTAGGCGAATTTAATTCTAAACAATGTCGATTTGGGTATTAAATGTTGTAATAACAGCGTCTTTTTTGACGCCATTATATAAATTCGGATTGCCGCGAAGATTAAACTGGCGGGAAAGGTAAATTTTACTTGTATAATTTACCTCGGAAGTTAAAACCTTACTCAAATATACTGATTGATGAAAAGCTTATTTCTTATGTCTATTTTCCAGATTGTTTACTACATCCGAAAACTCTATTCCCTGTTCGGTCAGCATCACAAATAAATGATAGATCAAATCGGAGGTTTCGTTTATTATCTCTTCCCTGTCTCTGTTCTTTGCCGCGATCACTGTTTCAATTGCTTCTTCCCCGACTTTCTGTATGATTCTATTCGCCCCGGATTTGAATAATTCGGTTGTGTAGGATGACGAGGGCATTTCGGTTTTTCTCTGCTTTATAAGCGAGAATAAATCGTTGAGAAAATTTAAACTAGGTGTGTCTGGTATATTGAAGCAAGAGTAATTTCCAGTGTGACAAGTATTGCCGTCAGGCGTAGCGTAAACAAGAAGCGTATCGTTATCGCAGTCCGGTTTTATTTCAACAAGATGAAGATGATTGCCTGACGTTTCTCCCTTTGTCCATAATGCGTTCCTCGTTCTGCTGAAGAATGTAACAAGCTTAGTCTCTAAAGTTTTTTCAAGCGCTTCTTTGTTCATAAAGCCGACCATTAATACCTGGCCGTTCTTTTTATCAACGACGACCGCGGGAAGAAGCCCGCTTAACTTATCAAAATCGAGTTTACTGATTTCCGCTTTTTCCAAATCTTAATCCTTTTTTTTGTGCTGAAGAATGGATTGTAATTTTCTTACAATCTAACCGTTACGCCGTTCTCATTCAAATATTGTTTTAATTCTTTAATGGGAAGAATGTTAAAGTGGAAAAGACTGGCGGCCAGGCACGCGTCCGCCTTCCCTGCTTTAAACGCTTCCAGAAAGTGTTCCTTCTTTCCGGCACCGCCCGAAGCTATTACGGGAATAGTTACCGTCTGACCGAGCTCTTCAAGAAAATTTATATCGTAGCCTTCCTTTGTCCCGTCCTTATCCATCGAAGTAAGTAGGATTTCTCCCGCTCCCATCTCTGCCGCTGTTCTGCACCATTCCATGCCCTTAAGCCCGGTCTCTTCTCTTCCTCCCTTCACATAAACTTTATATTCGCTTCCGTTGTACTTTACGTCTATAGCAGCAACCACTGCCTGGCTGCCGAACTGGTGTGAAGCCTTTGTTATAAGCGAAGGATCTTTCACTATGGATGAATTCAATGATACCTTGTCCGCTCCTGCTTTTAAGAGGGCTTCTATATCTTTCAGTTCCGAAATGCCGCCGCCTACAGTAAACGGTATTCTCACGGCTCTCGCCACATCCTCAACCAGCGATACGAGAGTCTTTCTTTTTTCCGCGGAAGCGGTAATATCCAGAAAAACCAGCTCGTCGGCGCCTTCGTTGGAATATCGTTCTGCCAGTTCCACCGGCGACCCCGCATCAATCAGGTTTACGAAGTTCGTTCCTTTTACAACTCTTCCGTCCTTCACGTCGAGGCACGGTATTATTCTTTTACACAGCAAATTCGGCAAGCTCCTTCAGATCAATTTTCCCTTCGTAGATTGCTTTTCCAACAACTACCGCGAATGGATTTATCTCCGCCAATTTTTTTATATCATTTATATCTTTAATTCCTCCGGAAGCAATTAACTGGATGTCCGGGAATCTGTTTATTATTTTTTTGTACAGCTCAATATTAGTTCCGCTAAGCATACCGTCTTTGGAAATATCGGTGCATAAAAATTTTTTTATGCCTAATCCGGAACAATATTCTATATGTTCATAAATAGAAGTTTTGGTATCCTCTGTCCAACCGCTTACTTTAAGCATTTCGTTTTCAGCGTCAACGGCGGCAATAATTTTTTCAGGCGAAAACCGGTTTACTATCAGCTCAAATTCATCTTTGTTTTTTACTGACAGAGAGCCAATTACGGCAAAGTCGGCTCCCGCCGAAAATAATTCGGAAACCGTTTTTAAATTTCTGATTCCTCCACCGAACTCAATCTTCAATCCGGTTTCCTGCTTAATTTTTTTAAGCGAAGATGAAGCGGTCAACTCACCGGATTTTGAGCCCAGCAGATCAACAACATGTATCAGCTTAAAGCCCAATGAAGCGTATAATTCTGCCTGCTCCTCCGGCGTTTTATCATAGTAAGTTATGCTGTTGAAATCGCCCTTGGTTAATCTAACTACAGCGTCTTTGTAAATGTCTATTGCGGGAATTACAATCATAAGTCGATGAAGTTTTTTAATATCTTAAGCCCCGCGTCACCCGACTTTTCGGGATGAAACTGTACGCCGTAATAATTGCCTTTCTCAAGCGCCGCAGAAAAATCAATATTGTTGTTTGAAACCGCTGTAGTGTATTCGCTGACGGGCACGTAATAAGAATTGGCAAAGTAAAAGCGTTCGCCTTCGCGGATTCCTTCGAACAGCCTGCTCTGCTTTACAAGCTTGATGTCGTTCCACCCCATGTGCGGCACCTTTGTTTTAGAAGGATCGAATTTCTGTGCTACTCCCGGAAATATTCCCAGGCAGGTAACATCTCCTTCGGTTGAATGGTCGGCCATAAGCTGCATGCCCAGACAAATGCCGAGTATGGGCTTCTTAACCATTCTTAACGCCGAGAATAAATTTAACAGGTGAAGCTGTTTGACAGCGTAAGACGCCTCACCTACTCCCGGGAAAATAATTTTATCGGCGCGGCAGATTTCCATCTCGTTGTTGGAAATCTTAAAGTCCTCATTCAGCGCTTTAAGCGCGTTCGCTACGGAAGCAACGTTTCCCGCTCCGTAGTCTATCACCGCAATCATAACACCCCCTTTGTTGAAGGAAGCGCGCCTTCGTTACGTTTGTCTATTCTGCACGCCTCGTTCAGCGATTTGGCGAAAGCCTTGAAGATAGATTCTATTTTATGATGATCATTTTTAGCTTTCGCTTTAATATATATGTTGGCCTTCAATCCTGATGCCAGCCCTCTGAAGAATTCCTCCGTCAGTTCTGTCGGGAACCCGCCAACTTTTTCCCTTTCGAACTTGCAGTTAAAGTTTAAATAAGCTCTGCCGCCCAGATCAACCGCGCATCTCGCTATCGCGTCGTCCATCGGAAGATAATAACCGTACCGCTTTATTCCGGCTTTAGTTCCGAGCGCCTCCGCCAGAGCTTCGCCCAGCGTTATGCCCACGTCCTCCACCGTATGATGCTCGTCTACGTGAAGATCGCCTTTGACTTTTATTTTTAAGTTTATATTCGCGTGCTTGGCAATTTGTTCCAGCATGTGATCGAAGAAGCCTATGCCGGTGTCTATTTTAGTTAAGCCTTTTCCGTCCAGCGATAATTCGGCAGCTATATCAGTCTCTTTGGTTTTTCTGCGGCGTACGGACGATCTCAATTTTGTTAATATTAAGTTTGCCGCTTCTTCGAAAGTTTCCACGCTGCCTTTCTTCTTAACTGTAACCGCGTTCTTTTCTTTAGAAGGCCGGAGTGTTATAATAAATATTTTTGCCTCCGCTCCTTCCTTCGGCTTGCTGATTTTTATGTTCTCAAGCTTAAGAAGATTAATCAGCGTGTTGTTCCTGTCGCTGCCGAATTCGGGCACTTCAATAATAACTCCCGCATCCGATAATTTTTTCAGTCCGCTTATAAGTCCTTTCGACTGCGGTTCTCTGAACCCGAAGAACTCTTTATCTATTATTACCCTGTACATTATTTTCTCTTCTTTAATACTGCGCATATTTTTTATGATATTAAAGTATTTTTTTTATCTCTTCCCAAAGCCTGTCGTTTTCCTCGCTGCTGCCGACAGATATTCTCAGACATCCATCGAGCTTCGGCTGTGTGCTTCTGTCTCTTATTATAATGCCTTTGTCCGCAAGTTTTTTTTGAACCAGTCTTGGTTCGGCGCATTTCATCAGCAGGAAGTTTGCGTCGGAATCGTATATCTTAATTACGCCGGAGAGCGATTCCAGCTGATTTTTAAGTCTGTTCCGCTCTTTGATTATTCCTTTCACGTATTCATCTTTTATAGTCGAATTTTTTACGGAAGATTCCAGAGCGTAGCGTGTGAGCGAATTAATATTGTAAGGAGCCTTTACCTTAAAGAGAAAATCTATTATTTCCTTTCCGGCGGCGCAGTACCCCAGCCGTATTCCTGCCAGTCCCCATGCCTTCGAGAAAGTTCTTAATACGACTAAGTTCGGATAACCGTCTATCTCGTTTACCACCGAGCCTTCGGGCGAGAAATCTATGTAAGCCTCGTCCACAACAATTATTGAATTATCGTACTTCTTGCAGAGTTCAAGTATATCATCCCTCTTAAGCAGATTGCCTGTAGGATTATTGGGAGAGCAGAGAAAGATGATCTTCGTATTTTCTGTATAGCTTTTTTCCACCGCATCAAGATCTATCTGAAATTCATCGTTCAGAAGAATTTCGGTTGTATCAACATTGTTTATATCGCAGGCAACTTTGTACATCCCGTAAGTCGGTTCAGGTATCATTGCCTTGTCAGCGGCCGGTTCGCA
This sequence comes from Ignavibacteriaceae bacterium, assembly GCA_046703345.1. Lineage (GTDB taxonomy): Bacteria > Bacteroidota > Ignavibacteria > Ignavibacteriales > Ignavibacteriaceae > FEN-1297. The sequence goes on along the minus strand of JBJKTB010000293.1, from coordinate 1,363 downwards.
GAAGATCCTTATCAAGAGATCTATTATCTCGTCCGATCCTACCCCGAAAAAAAGATTCTCCTGCGGAATGGAATAGTAGCTACCGACAAGTTTTCTTAGATCTTTCTGGTGAGGGTCGGGATAGCGGTTTAAGTTTAAGCCGTCTATCTCTTTGAATGAAGACCCCCAGCTGTTTTCGTTCGCGTCGAGAAGAATTCCCTCCGTACTGTCGTAAATATCGCGCGCCGACGTGTAAGGCTTAAGCGATAGAATATTTTTTCGTACAAGTTTTTCTATATTCATTTTAATCTTATTGTAATAGCGTTTTTATGTGCGGAAAGGCCTTCCGTCTCCGCCAGAGTTGTAACCGCGCCGGCTATATTTTGTAAGCCTTCTTTTGTCAGGTTCTGGAACGTTACCGATTTCATGAACGCTTCCACGGTTACGCCGCCGAATGTTTTCGCGAATCCGTACGTGGGCAGCGAGTGGTTGGTTCCCGATGCGTAATCTCCCGCGCTTTCGGGCGAGTAAGGGCCGAGGAAAACCGATCCGGCGTTAACTATTTTTTCTCTGAAGCTCTCCGGATTTTCAGTATTAATTATCAAATGCTCGGGGGCGTACTTGTTGCTGAATTCTACCGCCCTGTCTAAATTTTCCGTGATAAGAACAAACGAGTTCTCAAGAGCTTTAGAAGCGAATTCGGCTCGCGGCAGTTCTTTCAGCTGCGTGTCTATTTCTTTCCTTACTTTCTCCGCCGTTTCTTTTGAATCGGTAACGAGTACCGCCTGGGAGTCGGCTCCGTGTTCCGCCTGGGAAAGCAGATCGGCTGCGATAAAGGAAGCGTCGGCGTTCTTTCCCGCTATTACCAGCACTTCGCTGGGTCCTGCGGGCATATCTATAGAGCATCCTTCGGCGTCTATGCTGACGAGAAGCTTCGCGGCCGTTACATATTGATTGCCCGGTCCGAAAATCTTATTTACTTTGGGAATCATCGAATCACCGTAGGCCATTAGTCCAATTGCCTGCGCGCCGCCGATCTTGTAAAACTCTTCTACTCCGCAAAGCTTTGCGGCATAAAGCAGCGGGTAGTTTATTTTTCCGTCTTTCGACGGAGAGCAGACCACTACTCTTCCGCATCCTGCAATCTTAGCCGGGATGCCGAGCATCAGCATTGTGGAAGGAAGAATCGCGGTGCCTCCAGGTACGTAAAGTCCAACGTTCTCTATTGCTCTGAATTCCCTCGAGCACTTCACTCCCTTCATGGTCTCGGTCTCGAAGCTCTCCGGCTTCTGAAGCCGGTGAAACTTTTTAATATTGGCCGCAGCGGTTTCAAGCGCCTCTTTTATTTTCGGATCGAGATTTTTTTCGGCTTCATCGTACTCTG
>JBJKTB010000292.1:0-8195 GCA_046703345.1 Ignavibacteriaceae bacterium | reverse complement strand
ATATAAAAATTACATCAGAGCGCTTGAGAACAGGCGCGAGTACTTTAAAACTATGGGCGCCGTTTCCACCGATCAGGGAATTATTAGTCCTCATACCCACCAGCTGACAGATGCCGAAGCTGAAAATATATTTCAGAAAGCACTTAAAGGAAACGCTGACGAGAGTGATCTGGCATTATTTACGGCTAACATACTGATGGAGATGGCAAGGATGAGCATAGAAGACGGCTTGGTGATGCAGGTTCATCCAGGATCGATGAGAAACCACAACGCTAAATTATTTGAGAGATTCGGACTGGATAAAGGAGCTGACATACCGCTTCAGACGGAATACACGCGCAGCCTGCACGAACTGCTCAACAAATACGGAAACAATCCTGCACTTACGCTTATAGTTTTTACATTAGATGAGACAACGTACTCAAGAGAGCTTGCTCCACTTGCAGGCCATTATCCAGCAATGAAGCTGGGGCCGTCATGGTGGTTCCACGACAGTATTGAGGGGATGACGCGATTCAGGCAGAACGTAACCGAGACGGCAGGAATTTACAACACGGTAGGATTCAACGACGACACAAGAGCGTTCCTTTCGATACCCGCAAGACATGATTTATCAAGGCGGGTGGATTCAAATTTTCTTGCCGGTTTAACTGCAAGGCACATCATCACAAAGGAAGAAGCCGGCGAGATGAGCAGAGCGCTGGCGTATGATTTGGTAAAAAAAGCATATAAGTTATAACGACATTTTTTGAGAATAAATTAAGTAGGAAGGCAAAAGATGCAGACCAGATATGTATCCGATAATATTTCATACAGAAGAATGACTACAGAAGAGCTGCGGTCGGCTTTTCTTGTTGATTCCTTATTTAACAAGAATAAGATCGATCTAATATATACAAATGTTGATAGAGCTATAGTCGGATCGGCTGTTCCGGCTGAGGGGGCATTGCGGCTTTCGGCCAGCAAAAAGGAAATGGCCGCTGAATATTTTGCAGAGAGACGCGAGCTAGGGATAATAAATATCGGCGGAGACGGAAGCGTTACAGCCGACGGCGTAGAATTCAATATGAATAACAAAGACGCGCTTTACATAGGAAAAGGGACAAAGGATATTGTATTCAAAAGCAAAGCTGCCGCAGAGCCGGCTAAGTTTTACATGGCCAGCTATCCTGCTCATGCCGCATATCCAACAACTCTTATAAAAAACTCGGATGCCGATGCTTCAAAACTCGGAGACATACAAAACTCAAACAAGCGGACAATCTACAAATTCATTCATCCAAGCGGTGTAAAAAGCTGTCAGCTTGTAATGGGATTAACTGAGCTTGAAGAGGGAAGTGTCTGGAACACTATGCCTCCGCACACTCATATGAGAAGAACAGAGATTTATCTTTACTTCGGATTAGCCGAAGACGCCTGTGCTTTCCATTTTATGGGGGAGGAGAAAGAAACGCGGCATTTGGTTATAAGAAACGAGCAGGCGGTTATAGCGCCCAGCTGGTCTATACACTCGGCGGCAGGCACAAAAAATTACTCATTCATCTGGGCGATGGGCGGGGAAAACCAGGCATTTGACGATATGGATTTTATTCCGGTTAAAGAAATATTGTAGAACCGATATGAACACAATTTTAGATAATTTTAAATTAAACGGTAAGACCGCTTTAGTAACGGGCTGTAAAAGAGGAATCGGGAAGGCTGTAGCAGTCTCTCTTGCCGAAGCCGGAGCAGACATAATAGGCGTAAGCGCTACGCTTGAAGATAAAGGAAGCGAGACCGAAACAGCGGTTAAGAGAGCTGGAAGAAATTTTAAAGCATACCGGGCTGACTTTTCAAACAGAGAATCACTTTACGAATTCATTAATAAGGTAAAAGAAGAAAATCCGGTTATAGACATTTTGTTTAATAACGCCGGAACAATTTTTAGAGCGCCGGCCGAATCTCATCCTGATGAGGAATGGGACAGAATTATTGAGGTGAACCTGAATTCCCAGTTCATTTTAAGCAGAGAAATAGGAAAAGAAATGGTGAAACGGGGAAGCGGCAAAATTGTTTTTACTGCATCGCTTCTCTCGTTTCAGGGGGGAATAACTGTGCCGGGTTACTCTGCGAGCAAAGGCGGAATAGCGCAGCTGGTAAAAGCGCTTGCAAATGAATGGGCATCAAAGGGAGTAAATGTGAACGCAATAGCTCCGGGCTACATTGAAACCGACAATACAACGGCATTAAGAGCCGATAAAGGAAGATTTAATGCCATCCTTGAAAGGATACCGGCCGGCCGGTGGGGAAAGCCGGAGGATATAGCGGGAGCGGCAGTATTCTTGTGCTCAGACGCTTCAAATTACGTAAACGGTACGGTTTTAACCGTTGACGGCGGATGGATGGGACGTTAAAAATAAATGTGTGATTTCCCTCATGCTTAAAATGATTTATAAAAATAAAAATATTTATTATTTTACTTTATCGATAAAGTTACTTTAAATATAGGGGCCATAATTGAATAAAAAAGTTACTATTACTCTCGACGATATTGCGAAACAGCTTAATGTTTCTAAAGTTACGGTATCTAAAGCGTTGAGAGGGCATCCCGATATATCCCGAGAGACCACGCAGCTTGTTAAGAAAGTCGCCGATGAACTTGGCTATACTCCGAATTATATGGCCCGTAATTTATCTTCAAAAAGATCTAACACAATAGGAGTTGTAGTCCCTAAAGTAGTGCATTTTTTCTTCAGTTCTGTAATAGAATCGATCTATGACACCGCTTTTAATAATAATTATGAGATTATATTAACAGTTTCACAGGAAAACGCAGCGCGAGAATTAAAACACATAGAATCGCTGCTGGCGATGAGAGTTGACGGATTGATCGTTTCAGTTTCGCAGCAGACGAGAGACACCGCAATATTTGAGAAAGTTAAGCGGCTCGGGGTACCGTTAGTCTTTATGGACAGAATTATGGACATACCGGGTACGAGTAAAGTTACAGTGGATGACAGAGGCGGTTCATTTAGAGCAGTTGAGCTCGCGATAAAGAATGGTTATACAAAGATAGCTACTCTTGCGGGATATCAGGAGATAAATATAGGTAAGGAAAGATATCTCGGTTACGAAGACGCCATGAAGAAATACGGACTGGAAATAAATCCCGATTGGGTAGTATACGGCGGATTCGGAGAAGAGGACGGTTACAACGGATTTATGAAATTCTTCAAAAGCGGAAAAATACCCGAGTTTATTTTTACCGTAACATATCCGGTTGCTCTTGGAGTATATGCAGCTGTTGATGAGCTGGGTTTAAAAATACCCGACGACATAGATATTATCTGTTTCGGCAACAGCGATATAAACCGGTTCATTAAACCCTCATTAAGCTGTGTAGAACAGCCGACAGAAATTCTAGGAAGAACGTCGGTTGAAATGATTATAAATCATATTAAGAATTTTGAAGAGTTTGAACCGAAGGATGTTCAAATACCTACCGAAATAATTTTGCGCGAAACTTGTTCCCGCGGCAAAAGAACTTCCGTTGCTTAAAGCAAACTAAAATTTGGTATTATAATAACAGCAATAAATAATTGCAACCTTTACAGTTATCGATAAAGTTATCGATACTCTTTTATTATTTAAAGAAGCGATATGAAACTTAATTATTTAAAGATACATCCGTCAGATAATGTGGCGGTGGCTGCTGATAAAATAGAAACCGGAAAATTCATAAAAATTGACGGTACGGAAATAAAAATTGCCGAAGATATAAAGAAAGGGCATAAGGCGGCAGTTAAGCACATTTCTAAGGGGGAGAATATTATAAAATACGGCCACATTATAGGACATGCGATAAAAGATATACTACCAGGCGAATGGGTGCATTCTCATAATCTAAAAACAAATTTGAGCGATGTAATTTCGTATACTTATAATCCTACAAAGGCTAAACCGACACATGGAGAGGAAGCGACTCCTTCGTTCTGGGGATACAGAAGAAAGAACGGCAGAGCCGGTACAAGAAACGAAATCTGGATAATCAATACAGTAGGGTGCGTAAATACATCGGCGGAAAGAATAGCCAAAATTTGCAATGAAAAATATAAAGCTGAAAACTTCGACGGAGTATTTTCATTTTCGCATCCATACGGGTGCAGCCAGCTTGGAGACGACTTAACCAACACGCAGAAAGTTTTATCCGGTTTAATGAACAACCCGAACGCTGGAGGAATTCTGGTGATAGGACTGGGCTGCGAAAACAATCAGATGAGTTCATTGATTAAAGCAGCAGGAAATATTGATCCGGATAGGGTACGAAGCTTTAATTCACAGGACGTAAAAGACGAAATTGAAGAAGGCGTTAAGTTAGCAGGAGAACTTTTTGAAATCATGAGTAAAGATAGAAGAGAAGAATGTCCGGTTTCTGATCTTGCAATCGGTATGAAGTGCGGTGGGTCGGACGGATTCTCCGGGATTTCAGCCAATCCGCTTGTAGGCAGGATTACAGATCTTATTTCATCATACGGAGGCCGTGTCATTCTGACGGAAGTGCCTGAGATGTTCGGGGCTGAGCAGCAGCTTATGAACAGAGCCCGGAACGAAGAAGTATATGATAAAATAGTCGCTATGATAAATGATTTTAAAGAATACTTTATAAGTCATAACCAGCCGATTTACGAAAATCCGTCGCCCGGCAACAAGGAGGGCGGACTTACAACATTGGAAGAAAAATCATTAGGCGCTATTCAGAAAGGAGGAAGCGCCGCAGTTTCACAGGTACTTGATTACGGAGAGCAGATAGAAAATAGCGGATTAGCACTACTTAAGGCGCCGGGCAATGACGGCGTATCATCTACGGCAATGACTGCTAGCGGTGCTGTTATGCTTTTATTTACAACCGGCAGGGGGACCCCTTTAGGATTTCCGGTTCCAACTGTTAAAATCTCGTCAAATACCGATCTATCGGAAAGAAAGCCTGGATGGATAGACTTTAACGCGGGCAGACTTCTGGACGGAGAAACAGACATGGATGAGCTTATGGTTGAACTGATGAAATTAATTTTAGACATCGCGTCGGGGAAAAAGAAAACCAAGAACGAATTAAACGGATATAAGGAAATCGCCATCTGGAAAGAAGGCGTAACACTTTGATATTAAATATTCAAAATGTCATTACACAATTCATTATTACAGAGATAAGAACATGCGATTAAACAGAGAATATTTTGAAAAAGCTAAAAATTTAAATCCGAATGTTACCGTAGGTCCGATGGGCAACATGCCGGAAAAGGTAATTCAATTCGGCGAGGGTAACTTTCTTAGAGCATTTGTCGACTGGCATTTCAACGAACTAAACAAGAAAGGGCTTTTCAACGGGAAGATAGTTGTTGTCCAGCCTCTTGAAAAAGGGATGATAGATGTTATTAACGAACAGGACGGATTATACACTCTTCTTTTAAGAGGGATACAGAACGGAGTGCAGATTGAGCGGAGCGAAATAATAACGGCTTTAAACCGAGTTATTAATCCTTACACGGATTGGCAAGCTTTTTTGAAATGCGCTTCAAATCCGGAATTGAGATACATAGTTTCAAATACTACTGAAGCAGGGATAGAATATACACCTGCAGATTTTCCGGTGAATGAATGCCCTGCTTCATTTCCGGCAAAAGTAACGGCGCTGCTTTACGAAAGATATAAAATATTCAACGGCGCGGACGACAAAGGCATGATAATTATTCCATGCGAACTTATAGAGAACAACGGAATAACACTTAAGGAATATATTTTGAGGCACGCATCCGACTGGAATCTGGAATCTGGATTTTCTAAATGGATCGAGAAATCGAATTACTTCTGCAATACACTTGTAGACAGGATAGTTCCTGGATATCCGGCCGACGAGATCGAAGTTTTGACGAATAAGCTCGGCTATGAGGATCGAGTGATAGTCTCAGCGGAAATATTTCATCTCTGGGTAATACAGGGAGATAAACGGGCGGCAGCGGAACTTCCATTTAACGAGGCAGGACTTAATGTAGTCTGGACTGAAGACATCAGCGCTTACCGCACTCTAAAAGTGAGGATATTAAACGGCGCTCATACTATGTTCACAATACCGTCTTATTTGAAGGGGCACGATACGGTAAAAGAGAGCGTTGAAAATAAGTTAACAGGAAGTTTTATAGTTGAAGGACTTTTTAACGAGATACTTCCGACGCTGGACTTTCCGGAGGAGCAGAAACTTGCTTACACTAAATCAGTGATAGAAAGATTTCAAAATCCTTTCATCAAGCATTATCTTGAAAGTATAACATTAAATTCAGTTTCCAAGTTTAAAGTAAGAGTTCTGCCTTCATTAATTAAATATTATGAGATTAAGAATTCGGTACCCGACGTTTTGTCTTTTTCGTTAGCTGCATTAATCGCATACTACCGCGGTTACTGCAGGGCAGAACAGGTAAAGACAGGTATACGCGACAGAAAGCTTAAAGATAATGAAGAAGTAATAAGCTTTTTCGAAAAACTGAGAGAAACTCAAGACTGCAATGAATCGGTAAAGACCGTACTGGCAAATCATGAATTTTGGGATTACGACCTTAATTCGATTGACACTTTAACCGAGAAAGTGTGTAAATATTATCAGTCGATTAGCAAACACGGTATGAATGCGGCTATTGAAAAGCTTTTAAACAACAGGTTAGTAGCTTAGATTAAAAATTAAAATTTCACAGAGGAAAAAATGAGCAGAGAAGATATAGTAAAATCATTAATCGATGCTGGAGCGATAGCGGTGTTAAGATTATCCGATCCGACGAAGCTTATAAAAGTTGCTCAGGCAATATATGAAGGCGGAGTTTCGGCCATAGAGATAACCATGACAGTACCTGACGCGATAAATGTAATTAAAACAGCTACAAAAGAAATAGGCGGCTACATGAACATCGGCGTCGGTTCAGTTCTGGAGGGGGAAACCGCGCAGAAGGCAATCGATGCCGGAGCAAAATATGTAGTCAGCCCAATCTTCAAAAAGGAGATAGTAGAAACAGCTCATAAAAACAGCATACCCGCAATGCCCGGAGCGTTTACACCTACGGAAATTCAAACAGCATATGAGAGCGGAGCGGATATTATAAAAGTATTTCCCGCTGATGCAGTCGGAATGGCATTCTTCAAAGGAGTGTTAGCGCCGATGCCGCATTTAAAATTAATGCCTACCGGCGGAGTAACATTAACAAACGCCGGAGACTGGCTGAAGGCCGGTGCATGTGCGGTAGGCGTAGGTACGGCGCTGCTGGATAAAAAAGCAATTGCCTCTGGAGATTACAATTTATTAACAGAAAACGCTAAAGTTCTTAAAGCCAGTATAGAAAACGCAAGAAGCGAATTAAATAATAAATAATTAAGCAGAATTAAATTCAGGAGAAACCAAATGCCGGATAAAGTTGTAACGATGGGTGAAATTATGCTTCGGCTATCCACGCCGGGATATTCGCGATTTGTACAGGCGCAGAATTTTGATGTTAATTACGGCGGCGGCGAAGCGAACGTGGCGGTTGCATTATCAAACTACGGACTGGAAAGTTTTTTTATATCAAAACTTCCGAAAAATGAAATAGGTCAGGCTGCTGTAAACAGCTTGAGACGCTTCGGAGTAAAGACAGACTACAAAGTACGCGGAGGAGACCGGTTAGGCATATATTTCCTAGAAACAGGGGCAAGCCAGAGGGCTTCAAAAGTTATATATGACCGAGCAGGCGCAGCAGTGACAACACTTGAGAAGAAAGAACTCGACTGGGAAAATTTATTTAAAGAAGCAAAATGGTTTCACTGGACCGGAATTACACCGGCACTCGGAAATTCGGCGCAGGAATCTCTTAAGGCTGCCTGTGAAGCTGCGAAAAAAAACGGAGCCGTAATAAGCGCAGATTTAAATTACCGTGCTAAATTGTGGAGCACAAAAGAAGCTCAGTCAGTAATGGTTCCGTTAATGGAATATGTGGATGTATGTATAGCTAATGAGGAAGATGCGGAAAAAAGTCTAGGATTTTCGGCAGGTAAAACCGACGTTGACAGTGCCGAACTGGACGAGAGGGGATATTTTGAACTCGCAAAAGAGCTGAAGAAGAAGTTCGGATTTAAATCTGTAGCGATAACATTGCGTGAAAGTTTTTCGGCATCGCGCAACGGCTGGAGCGCGCTTTTAC
>JBJKTB010000291.1:0-18385 GCA_046703345.1 Ignavibacteriaceae bacterium | reverse complement strand
CGATCATACCTTATTACAAATATTCCGAATTCGTAAAGAGAATAATTTTCACAAGAATAAACGAAGTAATTCAGTATAAAAATATTGCCGGAATCGTCGGAGGTTTCGGACTGCTGTTTGCCGCAAGCAGCTTATTCAGCAGTATGCGGACGATATTGAACAGAGTATTCGGCGTGGAAGCCAATGTCCATTTCATCATAGGCAAATTAAAAGACCACGCTTTAGTACTTATGGTAATTATAATTTTCTTTTTCCTTACAGTATTAACTCCGGTACTTGATCTTATCCGGCAGTCGGCGCAGCAGTGGGACCTGCTGAATTTCTTAAGCATCGGTGTGCTGGAGCATCTTATCATTTCTGTACTATCTCTCGTTATAATGTTCATAGTCTTCACAGTAATATACATTACAGTACCGGTAAGAAAACTGGGCAAGAAAGCCACACTGGTCAGCTCGTTCTGGGCTGCGGTATTGTGGGAGCTGGCAAAACAGGGATTTGGTTTTTATCTTCATCATTTTACCACATTCGGCAGGATTTACGGAACTTACGCATTAATAGTTGTGGTAGCTTTCTGGATATACTATTCGTCAATAGTCTTCATTATCGGAGCAGAGATAGGACGGCTGTATACCGAAAGGAAATTCACGAGAAGCGAAGAGCTGCTATAATTAAAAGAGATTATACTGTAAGCCGACTCTGGTTGACAAAACTTTCGGATTGGTTCCCTGCTTTATAAAATCGCCGTTTATTGTAAGATAAATATTGTTTTCGAGATAATACCAGAACGAAACGTTAAGTGTATGTTCGAAATAAGTTGATTCGTCAAAATATTTAGTATAACCCAGCCTGTAGCTCGATACAAAATTTATTCTGCTGCTGAGTTCGTAAATAAAATCCACGCCTGCCCGACTAGTAATCTGTTTCACGAACAGAGTATCCAGGGGAGTAAATACCTCCGCAGTTGCGTTAATTTGAATAAGCCAGCTCACAGGAATAGAGTATCTTCCGCTCAAGCTCAGATTGGGATCACCTGTAGGCGATTTGTCCGAAGTGGTGATATGGAAGAGTATTCCCAGATTTGCATCCCAACCGTAGTATCTCGGATTAACTCTTTCGTTGATGCCGAAAAGTACCTCGCGCATTCTAAAGATCCCCAAGGCGCCGAGACCTTCATTCTTTAGTACGCCGGATTTTTTAATTTCGTTTTCTATAGCTTCAAACCAATAGCTTTCGTAAGTCTGGCCGTAAATGTCACGATACTCGCTTTCTCTTTCGATTATATAGGCTACTTTTAAAATAATTTCCTTGGGAAGATAAGTTTTAATCAGTCCGTCTCTTAAAAGATGGTCTTCAATTCGTACCGCTTTCGCGAGGGAAGTAGCGTCAATATATCTGCCGTATCCGAAGCCGACAGTAAGATCGGAGGCGATCTGCTTATAAGAGTCGGCGTACTGAGCTGACAGCCGCGCAGAACCAAACCAGTTGTTTTCGTCCCAGATATATTTTCTGAAGCTGAAGTCTGTATTTTCGTTATTGGTGTAATCGCCGAAATTTTTTCCGCCGGTTGCGTCAACGTTTATAAACCAGGCGATAGGGAGGGATGAATAAAATGTCCTGTAGAAAAGGCTTGCATTTGCGTTGTTGGAAGTTACGCTGCTGCCGGTCTGCGACCAGCTCCACTGGCCGTCGAACCTTAAAGTCTTAGCAGTGCTTACCGGTACCTGATAATCGGATACTTTCACATTCTGAGAATAAATTGAGGCGGAAAAGAAAATAACAAATGCAGACGTAATAAATTTCATCTCTTCCCCTAAAGCATTTTTATTATTAGTCAATATAGCAAAGTGAAAAAGTAAACACAATTTAAATAGGAAGAGTGAAGTGAGAAGATTTTCTTGTAAACTTTATTCGAAATCAACCGAAAGCCGTTACGATTTACAGTATACTAGCAAAGTAAAACAATCGTCCCCATTTGGTATTCATACACGGACGAAAGATATAATTATAAATCGTTTCCGGCTTTAGCTGTTTTCTTTAATTAAGGCCGCACATACCTGAGGCGCAGCCGCCGCCCGAAAACGAGTTGTCGTTTCCGCCGCCGTAGTTTCCGCCGAAATCGGATGATGATCCGTTAATGGAAGCGCTGAATGAAGACAGCAGCTTTTTGTTGTTATGCGATTTGCAGGAAGGGCAAACAATTTCTTCCTGAGAAGCGCTTGATTTATGAAATACGTCGAATTTTGTATTACAGTCAGTGCATTTGTATTCAAAAACTGGCATTATTGCTCCCGGTATAGTGTTATTAAATATAATTCTATTTTAAGATTTGACAGTAACCTCAGGCTTCAGAATCACGTTAGTTTTTACTGATCTTGAGATTAAGCAGGCTTTCTCAGATTTATCTATAATACGAAGCGCTTTCTCAATGTCTTTTTCATTTTCTATAACAATCTTAGGTGTCAGTTCTATTTCAGAGATCATGAACTTGCCATCCACTCTTTCAAGCTTTCCAATTCCGCCTGAAGTATAGGAAACAAATTTTAAATTTGAATTCTCGGCTATCGCAAGAAACGTGGTCATCAAACAGATATTAACCGATGCCACGAACAGATGTTCGGGGGACCATACATTTGGAACCCCTTTGGGAAAGTCAGGCGGGGTAGCCACCTGTATGTCAGGGAAACCATCCAGACTCAATTTGCCTGTTCTTCCTTCATCCCAATCAACATTAGTGTTGTAATAAAATATTTCTTCCATTGTTTTTCCGTTTAATTAAAACTTTTTACACAAATATGATGAATAATATGAAATAAAGTTTCATTTTTCACAAGATTTGCAGCTGATATTAAACAGAAAATTTAATTGAGTATTTAACTTGACAAAACGAAACTTTCGAAGTATATTTAATCAGACAATTTGATCTGATTAAAAAATGACAGTTATATTTTCAAAAAAATGCGAATACGGGCTTCAGGCTGTATTATATCTGGCGGCAAAAGAGGCCGGCGAGGTTATTCCGGCGGAAGAGATCGCAAACAAGCTGAGCATTCCGAAGGAATTCGTCTCGAAAATTCTTCAGAGCCTCACGGAAAGCGGAATAGTCTATTCGAAAAAGGGGAAGTCGGGCGGTTTCGCGCTGGCTAAAGATTCAGGTAAAATCAGATTAATTGATATAGTTGCGGCGATTGACGGATTGGGAATGTTCAACAGCTGCGTACTCGGATTTCCAGAGTGTTCGCCGGATCATCCTTGTCCGCTTCATGAGAAATGGGGAGTCTTAAGGACTAACGCATACAACATGCTGACGGATCAGACACTTGATCAACTGAAAGAGAAAACATTGAGCAAACTTAACTACATATAAATATTTTTTTGATGTTAAATCGGATAAAATAATCTGAATATGAAAAAGATAAAAAATTTAATCAGGAATGACGAGAAGCCGATTCAGAAATACAGGTTTTTAATTCAAAGCGCATTCGCCGCTCTGTGTGTATGGATCGGCATCGATTTTTACCTATTTGCGCACTACCTTCAGACAAACGGTGCGGCACAGTATTTCAGCCGGCCGCCGGGAGTAGACGGTTTTCTTCCCATCAGCTCGATGATGAGCTTTTACCTTTTTCTAAACACCGGTGAAATTCATCCGGCTCATCCTGCGGGATTATTTATATTTGCCGCAATAATTCTCGTCTCGCTCGTCTTCGGAAAATCATTCTGCAGCTGGCTGTGCCCGGTAGGCTATATCTCCGAACTTGTAGGTGATTTCGGAGAGAAGATATTTAAAAGAAAGATACGACTTCCGAATTGGCTGGATTATCCGCTCAGAAGTCTGAAGTACATTCTCCTAGGTTTTTTATTCTACGCTGTTTTTGTTATGATGAGTCTTGCGGCGGTGAAGGCATTTCTCAACAGTCCCTACAACCAGGTCGCAGATTTAAAGCTCTATAATTTCTTTGCCGATATGTCGAAGGTGACTGCGATTGTTATTGGTGCGCTGCTGGTGCTTTCTATGGTCATAAGAAATTTCAGGTGCAGGTATCTTTGTCCTTACGGCGCTCTCCTTGGATTGATATCGTTTTTAAGTCCGAACAAAATAAAAAGAAATACGATCAGCTGTATTGACTGCGGTTTATGCGCGAAGGCATGCCCTTCATCGATAAAGGTAGATAAGGTAATAACGGTTGTTTCGGATGAATGCAGCACATGTATGAGCTGCGTGGACGCCTGTCCTGTAGCCGATACTTTGGACTTAAAAACAGTTTTTATCAGGAAAAAAGTATCGAAGAAAATCGTAGCGTTCGGAGTGGCGGCTGTTTTCATGCTTGTAACCGGAATCGGAATGCTAACAGGGCACTGGCGCAACGAAATAACCCGCAATGAGTACTTAATCCATTACAAGCTTATGGATACATACGGACATCCGACAGGCACTGCGGCCATAGAGAAACTGGATAAAAAATCGAACGAAAGTATTCATAATAATAACAAAGCAAATAACAATTCTTTTAAGGCAAAGGGGAAGAGACAATAAAGGAGAAAAGATGAACCGATATAATAAAAATCAGAAACTCGCAAAAACATTTTTCCCGATTATATTTTCGGCACTGCTGTTACTACAACCAGGATGCGGAAAAAGCAGTTCTAATCAAATTGAAGGCAGTGAATACGCCAAGACAACATATGCGCCAAACGTGCCCCCGCCGATTACAAGAGATCATCCGACAAAAGTGATAGTGAACCTTGAAGCAATTCAGACTACGGGAAGATTAGCCGACGGTGTACAGTACAACTTCTGGACATTCGGCGGAAAAGTGCCTGGAAAGTTTATAAGAGTTAGAGTGGGAGACGAAGTTGAGTTCCATCTTCACAATAGTCCGACAAGCACAATGCCCCATAGTATTGATATTCACGCGGTTGTCGGTCCCGGAGGCGGCGCAGTATCTTCACAAACTCTGCCGGGTCATACCTCGGTTTTTACATTCAAAGCGACTAAGGCAGGACTTTTTATTTACCATTGCGCAACTCAGCCGGTTCCTCTTCACATTGCAAACGGTATGTACGGTTTAATACTGGTGCAGCCGAAGGAAGGCTTGCCTCCCGCCGACAGAGAATATTATGTAATGCAAAGCGAATTTTACACAAAGGGAGATTACGGTGATCCGGGATTACAGCCGTTTTCGATGGAAAAAGCTTTAAGTGAAGATCCAACTTATATAGTATTTAACGGATCGGTCGGGGCATTAACGGGTAATAACGCACTGACTGCCGAAGTAGGAGAAACTGTAAGGCTCTACGTAGGGAATATCGGTCCCAACCTCATCTCCTCCTTTCATATAATAGGCGAGATATTCGATGACGTATGGCAGTACGGCGGCGAACTTATTACACAGAAAAATGTACAAACGGTTCTTATACCTGCCGGAGGGGCAGCAATAATTCAATTTAAGGTTAAAGTGCCCGGTACGTATCTGCTTGTGGATCACTCAATCTTCCGGGCTTTTAACAAAGGAGCTCTGGGAATGCTGAAAGTAACCGGTCAAGCCAACAAGGATATTTATTCAGGCAAGCAATCCGATGAGATATACTTGGGATCGGATCTCGATAAAAAGTTAGAAAACGGCGGCGGCATATCTTCTTCTGAAGAAAATGCCGGCGGCAAGCAAAGCATTGAGGCGATCATTCAAATGGGAAAGAATGTTTTTTCTACGACGTGCTTTGCATGCCATCAATCGAACGCGCAGGGAATACCGGGTGTATTTCCTCCTTTAGCCGGTTCAAATTTCCTTAACCAGGATAAAGACCGTGCCATTGGAATAGTAATTCACGGAAGGAGCGGACCTATTACTGTAAACGGCAAGAATTTTAACAATACTATGCCGGCCCAGAACTTAAGCGACTCGCAAATTGCGGCGGTACTTACTTACGTTTACCATTCATTCGGAAATTCAGGCAAGACAGTAACTAAAGAAGAAGTAAGTAAGATCCGGGCTAAAAAATAGTGTTATCAAAATAACAGATATACTTTGAATCATATAAAGCGGCTGATGCTTTTAAGATGAAAAATTACTTCAACATAGTAATAGCTTTTATATGCGCGGCAGCAATTACTTCCGCTTACGGAAAAAATCTGCCGCACAATAAAACGCAATCGTCACAAACTCAAATGATGCTTGTGCCGGGCGGAAGTTACACACCGTTGTTCAGAGCGCCCGGTGAGCCTGAACATGAAAAAATAAAATCATTTTTACTCGACGAGCATGCGGTGACTAATTCGGAATTTTTACGATTTGTGAAAGCAAATCCGAAATGGAGACGTTCGAAGGTAAAGCGAATTTTTGCCGATAGATCATACCTTAAAAAATGGGAAAGCGATCTAAACCCAGGCGAGCAGATAAATCTCTCGGCACCGGTAACAAATATTTCCTGGTTTGCGGCAAAAGCTTACTGCAGGTGGAAAGAAAAGCGTCTGCCTACTGTTGCTGAATGGGAGTACACCGCAAAAAAAGGAGCCGATATAAATAATAAAGAGGAACTGGAAGCTTACGATGAGAAACTAATTAAACGGTATTCCGAAAAAGCCCCTTCCAGATTTCCGGATGCGGAGTCCGGCAGCAGAAACAAGCTGGGAATCTTTGGAATGAACGGCTTTCTTAGAGAGTGGACATTTGATTTTAACGAGGTCAATATTAACAGCGCTGCGGTTTGCGGTGCCGCCGGCGCAGCATCAACGGATCCGGCGAACTACCCGGCGTTTATGAGGTACGCGTTCAGAAGCAGTCTGAAAGCCTCCAGCACTTTTGACAATCTAGGTTTCAGATGTGCCAAGGATAAATTAACTGATAATTTACAAGCAAACGAGGAGCCTATTTGTAAAACGAAAACGGTGAAAGGACAATAATGAAAAAAAACATAGTCAATGCTGCCGCTGCTGTTATTCTTCTAGCCGGAGTATTGATAATAGCCGGTGTTAAGTTGAATGCTTTTGGTATTGATAAATCAGCATCTTCTTCTGTCAAATACAAATTAAACGGAGACAGCCGGAAGGAAGCTTGCTGCAGTGCTGAACCTGCAGGTAAGTACACCGATAACTCAATATACCAATACGGTGCTGTATGGACAGATCAATCGGGACGGAAAATAACGCTCGGAAACTTTAAGGGAAAGCGGATTGTACTGGCAATGTTTTACGCATCATGTACAACTGCATGTCCAGAACTCGTTAATGATATCCAACAGCTTGAACGAAAGATACCAAAATCAAGGTTAGATTCATTTAGATTTATTCTAGTAACCATTGATCCGCATAAAGATACTCCGTCTGAATTATTTAAATATGCCGGCTCACATGATTTGGATTTAAACCGCTGGAGTCTTTTACGCGGGAGCAAAGAGGAAGTTGCAACATTGGCCCAGCTGATCGGGTTTCAGTACAAAAGGAACAGCTCGGGAATGTTTACTCATACAAATTTAATAACATTTTTGAACGCACAGGGGGAAATCACAAAACAAAGCGAGGGATTAAACCAAAATATCGATAACCTTTTGCAAATTGCCGAAAATAAAAATTAAAAATACAAATAAGGAGTAATAAGATGGATTCAGTGAAATCATATGCCAACGAAGATCATTTAACGGAAGATCTTACACTTTCGGAGATAGTAACCAAGAATTCCCGCGCCGCGAATGTTTTTGAAAAATACAATCTCGATTTCTGCTGCGGGGGCAGTAAATTATTCTCTGCGGCCTGTTCCGAGAAAGGTCTCGATACAGCAGTAATAGCGAAAGAACTTAAGAATACCGGAGCCAGCGATTTAAATAATTCAGCCAGATTCGAGGAGTGGGAACTTGATTTCCTAGTAGATTACATAGTAAACAATCATCATGGTTATGTAAGAAGAATGATCCCATCAATTTCAACCCACGCAGAAAAAGTAGCTTCGGCTCACGGCAAAAATCACCCCGAAACTTTGGAGACGGCTAAGATCTTCGAAAGCGTTCAAAAAGATTTGAAGCAGCATCTTATGAAGGAAGAGCAAATTTTGTTCCCTTACATCAAGCAGCTTGTAAAAGTAAAAAACGGGATTTCCAAATTTGAAAGACCTTACTTCGGAAGCGTTGCTAATCCAATAAAGATGATGGAAGCCGAGCATGAGAATGCCGGAGAGGGGCTTTACGAGATAAGAAAGCTTTCGGGCAACTATACATTACCGGAGGATGCATGCGCAACGTTTACAGCCTTATACAGCGAGCTTAAGGAATTTGAAGCGGATCTTCACAAACACGTTCATCTAGAAAATAATATTCTTTTCCCGAAATCAATGGAACTTGAATCGGTCCTAATTCAGCAGTATTTATAGCCGTTTAATCACCGGAAGGGCGGAGTGCATTTCATCAACACAGGTTGGTTTAACTTTCGTATATTTGCGAGAAAAATCACCGGTCTAAATGATGAAAAACAGAAAGAGCTTATTTTCGATCGCGCACGATCATTTTCACGGCCTGATGCTTGCCGATTTGATAAAAGAAGGAAAGCCGAGTCCCGGGCAGTTTCCCGGCACTCTGGAGGAGAAGGCGAAATTTTCGATACGCTTTTACAACATCGAACTAGACAATCATTTTTATCTTGAGGAGCACATACTTCAGCCTCTCGTAAGAGGGATAAACAAAGATATAGATGATATGCTTGACGAGATGATAGACGATCATAATAAGATAAGAGCGATGGTTGAATCACTTAAAGACGGCACTAACCTCAGCGGCAAACTTATGAAGCTCGGAAGTTATATGGAAGAGCACATAAGGAAGGAAGAGCGAATTATGTTTCCGAAGGTCCAGGAATCGCTTTCGGAGCAGGAGCTTGAGGAATTAGCCGCAAAATTAAAGCACGACGGATACGACAATATTTTCAAGCTTTAAATCTGATCTTTCCGCTTTAATTAAAAAAATAAAAGCCGGCAAAATGCATTGCCGGCCTTAATAATTAATAATTATGATTAAGCTTTCATTCTTTTTCCGTGTTCTTCGTGAATGAAAAGCCAGCTGCAGATCTTACCTATATTTATTTCCTCAAAGTTATTCCAGTAAGCTTTTGTTCTAACGTGCTGCGAGCTTGTGTCGTACTCCGGAATAGATTCCGCTTCTTCCATCAGTTCGGCTATACGCTTTTTCCATCTTCTCATATTTTCGGGGCGAAGGTCAACCCAGCCTTCGTTTGCCCATTTATCTATGTTGTCTTTATTAATTTCAAGAACATTATCTCCCCGGAAAGCGGGAATCTTTATAGTGTTTCCTCTGAGCAGCGAATCGCCCTTGGGAAGCAGTACAGGAATACCTATTGAAATCATCTCGCTTCTAAGCGCGGCGTCGGAAGCTACGGTATCAAAGCATTGGGCCGAGAGTTCATCGGCGTCCGCCTCGAGAATAGCTTTCATATTGCCGCAGTGTTTCTTGATAAGAGAAATTTCGTAGAGAAGTTTTGAAAGGCGCGGAGGCCCCAGCAGTTCGAACGCAACGCTATCGATGTTATATTCTTTTTCGAGCTGTTTCAGCTTCTCAACCGCCATATGCTGCATATAGCCCGCCCTGTAGGTCGGTTCCATTGTAGCATGATCCAGAGAGCTGACTATATCGTGTCCCGTGTTTCCGCCTTTTATTTCATAGATTACTACGTCCGCGATTTCCTCGGGAGTAACGAACTCCATCTGCTTCTGAGCAGTGATTGTCTCAAACTCGCCTCTAGAGAAGATGCCGTTTTCGCCGGTGTCTATGAATACGGATTTTAAAGTTTTGCCGGTAGCGCGGTATTGTTTATCTGAGCAAATCTCGAATTTGCCCTTCAGAGGGACAGCCTCAGTAACAGGGATATCGATCAGATCGATAGCCTTTCCGCGTTTTTTTATTTCGCCGTATTCTATTCTTTTCCAGGCGATAGCTGCAGTCGGTTTGATTTCTTTTGTAATAGGGCCGCCCGGCGTTCTTCCCATTAAAAAAAGAAGCAGTGTATGCGCGCCGGCTATAGAAGATTTGCTAAGCAGTACTCTGGAAGGTTTTTCTTCGCTGTGAGTGTAAGGAATATTTAATCCCATTCCGCCAGTTCCGCTTGTTCCGATTTTCAAATAAATTTCGGTATTTATAAGGCTCATTGAAGTAAATAATACCTGGATATGCCTGATAAGCTGCGGAATATAAAGAGTGCAAAGAAGCTTTTCGGTTTCCTCAACAAGATTTTCGTAGTTCGATTTATCAGTAATAGCCTTCTTTACGCTTCTATAAGTGGTATAAATATCCTGATACGCTATTGCCGTTGCGGTGTTAATGCAGTCGACTATAATCTGCGGCTTATACTTACTGAGCAGATTATAAACCGAAGAGCCGGTAAGGATTTCGTCGTTCAATTCTTCCATTACGTCTTTCATTAAGACTCGCCGGCGGGTCTGATCGTTGAGTATTTCGGATCTGTTAATTTCCTTAAACTGATCCCTTACGAAGATATCGCCGCCCCACGGGATGAAATAGTCTTTTGGCTTTTCAGGGAATTCCTTGTAAAGGTTGGCAACCGCTTCCTCCGCTTCATTTAAATGCAGCGAAGTGATGATGATTTGCTTCGGGTTCTCTTCCATCAGCTTATGAACTACGGCATTGCCCACTAGTCCCCAGCCGCCGAGTACGAGAACTGTTTTATTTTGAATATTCATAAAAATCCCGTTTAATTGAATAAATACTAATATTCAAAATTAACTCAAAGCCTGGCGTAAGGCAATCGAACATTAAAAAATTCATTTATCCGAAAAATTATCCACTCTTAGGTTAAAATATATATTTTATCGAAAGTTCGTTGATTTTCCTTCCGTTAAATAATAAATATGTTCCGTAAATACCGGAGATTTTTAGGAATACCGGTACTCCTTTTTTTAACCATAAAAGATATTTAGCTGTGGATAAAAATAAGAAGATATCTTTAGCCGCGGAATATTTTCAAATCGCGTACGATTCTCATTTACAGGGGGAACTTGATACAGCCATCGAAAGCTACAAAACTTCGATACGTATTCATCCAACTCCCAAGGCTTATACTCTTCTCGGCTGGGCGTACAGTTTACAGGGCGATTATGAAAATGCCATCGAGGAGTGTAAGAAGGCCATAGAGCTGGATCCGGAATTCGGGAATCCTTACAACGATATAGGCTCATATCTTATAGCTCTGAACCGAAATGACGAAGCAATCTACTGGCTGGAACAGGCGATAGCAGCCGCAGTAAACGAAGCAAGGCATTATCCGTATTACAATCTCGGCAGGATCCACGAAAAAAGGGGCGAATGGATACTTGCGGCAAAGATGTACCGGAAATCAATTGATATAGAGCCCGACTACGAGCTTGCGGAAGACGCGTTTATCAGGATCACAACTTTATTAAACTGATATTTCAAATTGAGCGAATCGTATCTCATTGAATACCTGCAGCGTAATTATAGGGTAATTAGAGGCCGGAATATTAAAAACTAGTGCTTATTAAGATGTTTTTGTCGGTTGAACTTACTAGTTGCATCATAATATCCGCAAAGTGATCCCTGCCAAAGCATAAAAAAATAAAGAAACTTTAATTGCATTTAATTGCTTAACTTGCTAATGATTGTTAAATTAATTATCCATTTTAATATAGTTTTTTAACACGAAGAAAATCGGCGGTTGTTGATGAAAGTATTAGATCTTTTAAACAATAAATATATTGTAGCTGACTTAGAGGGGCAGACAAAAGAAGAAGTAATAAATGAACTGATAGACCTCTTTAAAGACGATCCTCGGGTAATAGATATCGAAAAAGTAAGAGATGCCGTACTCGAGAGGGAAAAAATTATGTCTACCGGGGTAGGCAAAGGATTCGCCATACCTCACGGTAAAACAAACGCGGTTAACGATATACTGGCCGCTTTCGGCAAAACAAACAGGCCGATAGAGTACGATTCACTCGACGGTCATCCTGTATACCTCGTATTCCTTCTTGTAGGAAAAGACAACCTGGTCAGCAAACACATCAAGCTGCTGAGCCGTATTTCCAGGATGATGAATAAAGACGAGTTTAGGGAGAAGCTTTTCAAAGCAAAAACCGCAGATGAGATACTTGAGATCTTCAAGAAAGAAGAAGAAAATTATTTTGAAGTGTAAAAGCTTCGCTTTTTTCTGCGGCGGAAGATATTTAATTCTTCCGGAGCTCATACCAAATTGATTTAAAATCGGGATGTTAAACGGCATAAATATTTATTTTCGATTTAAGCTATCCCGATTTTTACCTTATTTACATTTCATTCAAAGCTAACACAAATATGATCAAAGCAGTCACCGGCACAAAAGATATTCTTCCAGCTGAAATTCCGGAATGGAAATTTTTAGAGAAGACAGTAGAAAGAATTTTTACAAGTTTCAACTATAAAGAAATAAGAACGCCGATATTCGAAGAAACCGCACTGTTTGCCAGAGGTATAGGGGAGGATACGGATATAGTAGGCAAGGAAATGTACACTTTCCGCGATCGCGGCGATACGAGTCTGACCCTGAAGCCCGAAATGACGGCAGGAGTAGTAAGGTCGTTTATTGAACATTCGCTGGGCAAACAGCAGCCACTTAACAAATTATTTTACATATCACCTATGTTCAGGCAGGAGGGGCCGCAGGCGGGAAGACAAAGGCAGTTTCATCAGTTCGGATGCGAAGCGCTGGGCGGCTCTTCCCCGCTGCTCGACGCCGAAGTAATACTTGCGGCATACGGCATATTAAAAGAGCTCGGACTAAAAGACGTAACTGTTAAAATCAATTCGCTGGGCCTTCCTTCCTCAAGGGATAACTACAAGAATCTGCTTCGTAAATTCCTTCAGGATAAAGTTAACGGGCTTTCGGAAGACAGCAGAAAAAGGTTCGATACGAATATACTTAGGATATTCGACAGCAAAGACGAAAGGGACCAGCTGATTATAAAAGACGCACCGCTGCTTATCGACTACATTGACGAAGAAAGCCGCAATGATTTTGAAACCGTGAAAGAGGTTCTAACCAAAACAGGCACTCCTTTTGAAGTTGATCCTAAGCTGGTTAGAGGACTCGATTATTACACTAAAACTACGTTTGAGATAGTAAGCGGCAAAGTTGGTTCCCAGAGCGCACTATGCGGCGGCGGCAGGTACGATCTGCTTATAGAACAGCTCGGCGGGCCCTCCACACCCGGCGTAGGTTTTGCGGCGGGCATGGAAAGAATACTGCTTGCCTGCGGGAACGAGAAAGCATTTACGCCTGAGCCTGACAGAACCGATGTTTATTTAGTAAGACTCGATAAAGAATTGACTTCCGAAGTATTTGAGTTTGCATTAAATTTAAGGAAGCAAAATATAGCTGCCGAAATCGATTACTCCGATAGAAGCGTGAAAGCTCAGATGAGGGAGGCAAACAGACTTAATTCCCGTTTTGTACTTTTTGTAGGAGGCGAGGAATATAAATCCGGCAGCCTTAATCTTAAGAACATGGAAACAGGTGAGCAGAGGCTTTTACCGATAGAAGGACTGGCCGATATTATTTCAATAATCGGGAAATAAATGTCACGAAAAAATTCTAAAGAAATACCCGAAAAGAGTAAGGCAGGCGTTACATCCGATAATAATTCAGAAAATGCGTTACCGCCGCAAGCTAGCGACGGAGCGGAGTATATATGCGGAGTATTTTTTTACTATAACCAGTCTGTTAAGAAGCAAGAGTACCGAATTTCTATAGAAACCCTCAGACATTTCTCGACGCTTAAGTATGAATTATCGCTCGATATTAAGAAGAGTAAAAACGTTATAGATATTCATATACTCGGTTTGAAACCGGTTAACGCGTATCTTACCGATGCAGGGCAGGCATGTTCTGTAATTCCCTTTGAAGAGCTATACGGTAAGCATACAGTCAATGTTTTTAGGAATGACGGAAGTGTTAACAGCGCGGTGTTTGATTTCAATATTTTTAAGAAGAAGATAGAACTGATAGAAGAATTTGAGCCACAAACGAAGAACAATAAAAAATTCTGTAATTTTAGGGTCAATGAAGACAAATTTACTTTCATGCGGGAAGGAAATTCTTAATGTATCCGGAATTATTTAAAATAGGGCCTTTTACCGTTTACAGTTACGGTTTGATGCTGGGCATCGCATTTATCATTGCCAGCTACATTCTTACGAAAGAATTCGAGCGAAGACATTTGCATCCGGCCATCGCCACTGAAATCACGCTTCTTGCGATTGTCTTCGGAATAGTAGGCAGCAAAGCGCTCGACCTAATTGAGAACTGGGACTCGTTCATAAAGAATCCGCTTATAGCTTTCTCGCCCGGCGGATTAACATTTTACGGCGGGCTTATACTTGCGACGGCAGCAATATGGATTTATGTTAAAAGGAAAAAAATTCCTTTCCTCGTAATAGCTGACGCCACATCCCCGTCACTTATTCTTGCTTACGGCATAGGCAGAATCGGCTGTCAGCTGGCCGGCGACGGCGATTACGGCATTCCCACCAGCCTTCCGTGGGGAATGAACTATGCCAACGGCACAGTAAAACCTCACTACGCGCTTATGCAGTATTTTAAAGATCATCCCGTGCTTGCTGCAAAAGACCACTATTATCAGCTTTCTTCACAGGTAATCAGAACCGACGATTACGGTACAATTACAAAATTCGATGAAGTAATAAGGCTTCATCCCGCGCCGATATACGAGTTCATCATATGTCTCGGTATATTCTTCTTCCTATGGCACCTGCGAAAGAAGGACTGGGCAGACGGGAAACTTTTTATGACATATCTAATTCTCGCCGGTGTTGAAAGGCTGTCGATAGAATTTATAAGGCTTAATCCTCATCTTCTTTTCGGCTTATCGGAGGCGCAGCTTATATCTATTGTGCTAATAGTAGTGGGCGCTGCGGGATATTATTATTTTACAAAGAACAAAGACAGACTGCCCAAATTTGTACCGCCTCCATTGAAAATTGAAACAAAGAAGCCTGTTTAGTTATCGGTTTTGAAGTTAATTTTTATTTCGGAAAATTTTTTTAGATGAACTTAATAATCGGCAGGAAACCTGTTCTTGAAGCCGTGAATTCAGGCGAAGAACTTGATCATGTTTATATTTTGTACGGCCAGCAGGGGCCTGCAATTAATGCTATACGTACCGCATCGAAGAAACGCGGAATTAAGTGCAGTGAAGTACCCGCCGCTAAATTTAAAACTTATACCACACATCCGAATACTCAGGGTGTAATAGCCGTTAAGTCATCCCATAAATATTATTCTTTTGAAGAATTGATGGTATCATCAAAGAAGATGAGCGCGCCGCTGCTGTTAATTCTCGATTCCATACAGGATACTCATAATTTGGGGGCGATTCTGCGCACGGCTGAATGCTGCGGAGTTGACGGCGTGATACTTACAAAACACAACAGCGCATCTGTAAACGAGACAGTAGTAAAAACATCTGCCGGCGCTACCGAACACGTTAAAATATGTCAGGTTAATAATCTCTCGCAGACAATTAAAGAATTGAAAGACGCCGGTTTCTGGATAATCGGATCTTCGCTTGAGAATTCTAAAAATTATACCGAGATAGACTACAAGATGCCTTTAGCGCTTATCGTCGGCAACGAGGAAAAAGGAATAAGAAGACTGACAGCCGAAAACTGCGACTTCCTAGTGAAGATACCGATGAAAGGAAAAATCCAGTCGCTTAATGTATCGGTTGCGGCGGGAGTGCTGTTGTTTGAGATAATGAGGCAGAGGGCGATTTCAGTCCAGCAGGTTTAATATAACTTACAGCTTCGTTGAATTGAGGAAGTTTGTTATACCGATGTGACAGCCAATATGATAAATTATCACTGATATGATAATTAATAAGTGATATTTGCAGCTGACTTCTATAAATTTGTGCGAAGCACTAAATACGAGTAATCAAAAATTAAAAGCAGGGGAATATGAAAAGAAATCGAACCGCCTACCTTTTACCAGTTTTAATAATTTTAGTGATGGTTTTGGCCGGGTGGGGTAAGACCGGTCATTTCATAATCAGCAAAAACTCAGTTCTGTCATTTCCGCCGCAGATGAAGGAATTCCTTTACTGGGGAGATATTCTCGCGTCTCACGCATCAGACGCTGATAACAGAAAGAGCTACACTCCCGGCGAATCCGAAAAGCATTATATAGATATAGACAGTTATCCCGAATTTGTCGCAAACGGAAATATCAGTCAGAATTACGACTCTGTTGTAGCAAAGCACGGTTCCTCTTTCGTAATTGATAACGGCATACTTCCCTGGGCTATAATTGCCGCATACGATTCTCTTAAAGCCCGATTTTCGAGGAGAGATTTTGACGGAGCGGCATTAATTGCAGCAGATCTCGGGCATTATGTAGCCGACTCGCACCAGCCTCTGCATATTACACAGAATTATAATCCGGGAGGACTTCATTCAAGATACGAATCAACTATGGTAGACAAATATCAAGACCAGATTCAATACGGCGGAGACAGCGTTCAATTTATACAAAACGTACCCGATTTTGTATTTAGCTACATTTATAAAAATTACGCCTATGTTGATTCTCTAATAACAGCTGACGACTCGGCCAAAGCGTTTAACAGCGACACAAGGAGCGCGGCTTATCTTCAAAAACTGTGGGATCTTACAGGAAATTTTACAATCGCATTATTCGACAGCGCATCAAACAGGCTTGCAAGTTTAATTTACACAGCTTGGGTAAACGCCGGAAGACCTTTGCCATCGGCCGCTTCAGTTGAAACAGGAAACAATTCCGTAAACACGTTTATATTGGAGCAGAACTATCCTAATCCTTTTAATCCTTCAACGGTGATCAGTTATCAGCTGGCAGCTGAAAGCCGTGTGCAGTTAAGAGTTTATGATATTCTCGGCAGAGCAATAGTTACGCTTGTAGATGAAGAACAACCTGCAGGGAAACATCAAACAAAGCTGGATGCAGCGAACCTGTCGGGAGGCATATACATCTGCACTTTGAGAGCAGGAAGATATTCGGCAAGCCGGAAGATGATTTTGCTCAAATGAAAAAATTTTAGCGAAGCATGAGGTATAATTTAAATCTTAAAATTCATACAGCATGTCTATTTTACACTACAAAATTTCTATCCATTTATCTTGTTTTATGCTGAAAAACGCGTCTTTTTGATGGCATTCATTTTGGGTAACCAGGATTGAAACAATTATTCCTATAGGTGGCCGAAATGAAAAAGAATCTTATATACATCGTATCAATAATAGTTGTCTTTACACTTACATCGTGCAGCAAGCAGGGATTCTGGCAAGTAGACAACACCCCGCCGTCGGCACCGACCGGTCTGAAAGTAATAAACGGCGATAACCGAGTTGATCTTTCGTGGAATTCCAATCCCGAAAGAGATCTTGCCGGATACAATGTTTACTATTCTTATACTTATGACGGCAAGTACACACTTATCGGCTCTACGCATAATAATTACTACACTGATTTCGGAGCTAACAACGGCACCACTTATTATTACGCGGTTACCGCTTATGATTACAACGGCAACGAGAGCCAGCTAAGCTACGAAGATGTAAGCGCGACGCCGAGACCTGAAGGATTCAATCAGACCGTGTTTGACTACAGACAATTCCCGGATAACGGCGGATTTTCATTTACTACTTACACGACGGTTCCGTACGATGATAATTCGTCTGACTTCTTCTTCGAAAATTACAACGGTACTTATTATATTGACGTATGGAATGACAGCAATATACAGGATATGGGGCCCACACAGGATATTTACGATATACCTTACGCGCCAGTTTCAGGCTGGTCTACCACAAAAGACGCGATAGCTATTCCGGGACATACATATGTAATCTGGACATGGGACAACCATTACGCGAAAGTAAGAATCGCTTCAATATCTTCACAAAGGATGGTCTTCGACTGGGCTTTTCAAACTGTGTCCGGCAATGTTGAACTGAAACAGAAAGCAACTCCTACGGTAAGACAGCCACTCGATAAAAGCATACTGAAGTAAAACGAGCAAAGACTTTTAACTGTTTCTGTATGAGTGAAGTTATTAAATAGATGAAATAAGTTATAGATTTAAGATGATTTATTGATTAAATTGTTGATAATGATAATGAAGAAGAATAAATTTTATATAGTGAGCCTACTTGTTACTTTCTGCCTGTTCAGCCTACAGGCCAGCGGGCAGGAAATGGAAACGCTGAACAAAGCCGAAATTCATAATCAGAAAAATAACGCGAGAGCCGCTTTCGAAGAAATTGAGAGCGGTATTTCTTCCGGCGAGGTAGGAAGCATTTCGGAGTATTTAAGTCCGCAGAC
>JBJKTB010000290.1:0-4295 GCA_046703345.1 Ignavibacteriaceae bacterium | reverse complement strand
TGAATCCGCTTACCGGGCTGAAGAAAGTAGGATTCTCATCGCAGTCGTTAATGGAGCTTGTAAAATCTATTCTCAAGCTTATAGTGATCGGCGGATTCGCTTACAGCGTTATATCGGGAATGGTAGTAAAATCAACCGGGCTGGCGCAGCTTTCTATCGAAGATATTATGACATACATGATCAGCTCTGCTTTTTCATTTCTGTGGAAGGTAGCGCTTGTTTACGCGCTGCTTGCGGCAATCGATTTCATTTATCAGAAGAAGAAGTTCAAAAAAGATATGATGATGACAAAGCAGGAAGTGAAAGAGGAGAACAGGCAGACGGAAGGAGATCCGCAGGTTAAGTCCAGGATAAAGAGACTTCAGTTTCAGGCCGCAAGAAACAGAATGATGCAGGCAGTGCCAAAAGCCGACGTAGTAATAACTAACCCGACTCACTACGCCATCGCATTGAAATACGACTTGACAAGCGACGCGGCCCCAACTGTTCTGGCAAAAGGAGTAGACGAATTAGCGCAGAGAATAAAGGCCGTTGCTGTCGAAAACGGCGTGCCGCTTCATGAGGACAGAGAACTTGCCAGAGCGCTATACCGAATCTGCGATATTGGCGATCAGATTCCGCAGTCGCTCTTTAAAGCTGTGGCACAGGTGCTGGCTTATGTATTCCAGTTAAAAAGAAATAAAAATAAAAAGAGTATAATATAATCTTGAAAAGTTTAGGCAAAAATACTGATATACTTTTAGGCTTCGGGCTTATATTCATACTCGGATTGATGCTTATCCCTCTTCCGGCCGGAGTGCTTGACGCGCTGCTTGCTATTAATATTTCTCTATCGGTATTGGTTATCATTACTTCGCTTTACATTCAGTCTCCGCTTGATATATCGGTATTCCCCGGTCTTCTACTTGTATTAACTCTTTTCAGGCTTTCCTTAAACATCAGCTCGACAAGATTAATTCTTCTAGACGGTTACGCCGGAAAAGTTATCGATACATTCGGACAGTTTGTTGTTGGCGGAAATTACGTAGTAGGTTTCATAATCTTCATCATACTCGTAATAATACAATTTATAGTTATTATTAAAGGATCGGGAAGAATCTCGGAAGTTGCGGCCCGTTTTACTTTGGACGCTATGCCCGGCAAGCAGATGGCAATTGACGCCGACTTGAATACCGGACTTATCAACGAGTCGGAGGCAAGGGCAAGAAGAGAAGCGATAAGCCGCGAGGCGGAATTTTACGGAGCGATGGACGGCGCGAGCAAATTCGTAAAAGGAGATGCTATAGCCGGCCTTCTTATTAACGCCATTAACATAGTAGGCGGATTTATTATCGGCGTAGCAGAAAAAGGGATGTCGTTTACCGATGCCATTCACAGCTATACCATCTTAACAATAGGGGACGGACTTGTTTCACAGATACCCGCGCTGTTAATAGCAACTGCAGCAGGACTGGTAGTAACAAGGAGTGCTTCCGGAACGGCGCTCGATCTTCAGATGAAAAGCCAGCTTTTCTCGAATCCCAGAGTTCTGGCAACCGTGGCTGGAGCAATTGGACTTATAGCTCTTATACCAGGAATGCCGACGATCCCATTTGTTATGGTCGGTTTAACGGTAGGTAGCAGCGCTTATTTCATGAAGAAGAAAAAAGCGGAAGCGAGAAAGACGGTTGAGGAAGAAGTAGTGGAGGCGGAGCCGGTTGAAGAGAAGGTAGAGCAGTACTTGCAGGTGGATCCGGTTGAGATAGAAATAGGTTACGGACTTATAGGGCTTGTAGACGAGAACCAGGGCGGCAATCTTTTCCAGAAGATTTCTTCAACGCGCAAGTATATAGCGCTCGAATACGGAATACTTATACCGCCCGTACGCGTAAGGGACAATCTGCAGCTCGATCCCAACGAATACATTATTAAGATTAAAGGCAATGTTGTAGCTGCTTATGAGATTTATACAGACAGATTCCTAGCTATGAATCCTGGCAGCGTTACCGACACTCTAAGCGGAATACCTACAAAGGATCCGGCGTTTAATCTGAACAGCTACTGGATTACACGAGACGAAAAAGAAAAAGCCGAGCTTCTTGAATTCACAGTTGTAGACAGTCTTTCGGTTCTATCTACTCATCTTCAGGAAACTCTGAAAAGAAATTTCGACAAGATATTATCCAGACAGGCTGTAAAGCAGCTTCTCGAAAATCTTAAGAAAGAATATCCGGCGGTTATTGAAGACATAAACGCCGAAGTACTTTCTCTCGGTACTATTCAAAAAGTGCTTCAGAACCTTTTAAAGGAACTTATACCCATAAAAGATCTGGTTCAGATTCTGGAAGCTCTGATAGATTATTCAAAAGTAACTAAAAACGTAGACGTCCTTACGGAATATGTAAGGCATTCAATAGGCGACACCATAGCGAACCTTTACAAAGACAGCAACGGCATTATTCACGCGGCCGTAATGGGAGAGGAGATAGAAGCAGTAATTACCTCAGCGCTTCAAAACCAGAAAGAATCTGTACAGACACTCGGCCTGAATCCGAAGATGTTGAAGCAGCTGAACGCTACTATTGCTTCATACACAGAGAAATTTAAATTACTTGGATACATACCTGTAATTATTACTTCGGCAACCATACGTCCTTATTTCTTCAGATTAATTAATTCGAGCTTCCCCGATCTGGTGGTGCTTTCCTACTCGGAGCTGCCTTCGAATGTTGAGATAGAGTTTATAGATAAATTAGAGGTGGAATATGCAAATTAAAAAATACATTGCGGCCACATTAAGAGAAGCTACCGAGCAGATGAAGAACGAACTCGGCAGTGAGGCCGTTATTCTAGGCAGCAGGATGATTCCGGGAAACAACAAATTCGGTACTCAAAAAATGTTCGAAATTACTGCCGGAGTTGAAAATGAGGAAGAAGAGCTCCAGCCGGTGCTCGAGGAAAGCCTGTCTGAAGCCGGCAAGTCAGCTATGAATTTTTCCGATGAGCTTGATAAACTGACTAATAAAATTTATTCGGATCCTGCTCCTCAAAAGCGCAATATTTCTCCTGGGGGATTCAAAGCTAAATTCGGCGACTCTTCCGCGGAATCGTTAGATGAGCAGCTTAAAGATGTTATCGATACTCTGGTTAACAGGGAGGTCTCTAAGCCTATAGTTACAAGACTTGTAGATCATCTTAAAAAGTATAAGAATTTTCTGCACCCATCGAACATAGACAGCTATGTAATCTCAGGAATGGCGTCTATGATTTCCACTAACAATTTTGAAATAAGCCAGAAAGGCAAACAGAAAGTAGTTGCTTTAGTGGGCCCGACGGGAGTAGGAAAAACTACATGCATAGCTAAGCTGGCAGTAATTTCCAAGATACTTCATAATCTGGATGTGGGATTAATTTCCATAGACACATACAGGCTAGGAGCTTTGGACCAGCTTCGCATATTTTCAGAGATAAGCAACATAGATCTTCTTGTAGCGTATGAACCGAAAGAAATGCCGGCACTTATCAACTCGTTTAAGAAGAAGGACATTATATTCATCGACACAGCGGGCCGCAGTCAAAAGAAATCCGATCAGCTCGAACAGGCGAAAGAGTTTCTGCGGATGGCAAATGTAGACGAGACATATCTCGTTTTAAGCGCCACAGGCACCACTAAAAACCTTCTCGATGTTTCTGAAAAATTCAAGGTGTTTGATTATAGCTCTTTAATTTTTACAAAACTTGACGAAGCCGTAACATACGGCGGTATTTTAAATGTTGCAGCCGACTCAAATATACCGGTATCCTTCTTAACAAACGGTCAGGTTATTCCGGACGATATAATTTCCGCGGATTCTGATTTTATCGCAAACATGATATACAGCGGAAAGTTTGAATGATGGTCGGACAGGCCGAAAGACTGGTAGAGCTGAAGAAATATTTCCGCGGCAATACCGGCGGAAGCGCGTCGGGAATTATCGCGTTCACGTCCGGGAAGGGCGGCACAGGCAAGACGTTTCTTTCGCTTAACACCGCCTACACTCTTGCGAAGCAGAACCGGAAGGTATTGTTTATAGATATGGATTCAAACCTTTCCAACGCAAACATAATGCTGAACCACGTGCCGGAGAAAACAATTTTCGAATATTACGCGGGTAAGAAACTCCTGCAGGAAGTTATAACGGAATACGAACCGAACCTTCATTTTATATTCGGCGACTCCGGAAGAACGGATTATCCGGAATTCATGAGCGACATAATCAACCGTCTGTTTAAGCAGCTGAGGCAGATGGAGAAGAAATACGATCTAATAATAGTAG
>JBJKTB010000289.1:0-6901 GCA_046703345.1 Ignavibacteriaceae bacterium | reverse complement strand
CTCCATTACCGAAGAACTGCCTGAAAAAGGGATCGTTCATAAATGAGCTAAAAGGACTGCTGTACTGCTGGATTTCAGTAACGTTTATTCCTACTACGGCGGGACTAACTTTCTTAACAGTTTCGGTAATCGCGTTTTGTCTGCTTTCGGTTATATCCTGATTAACCTGAGAGACATTTCCGGCCGAAGAAGAAATACTACTTCCAGCGTCATGATAAAGGGGTGCGCTTTGATCGCTTTTGGTAAAGAAAAGTACAGACGCCGCAAGGACCATAACGCCGGTTATTAAAAATATTATTCGATTTTTATTCATCGTTTTTCCTCATTCTAAATGGATTATTATTTCTTACAGTATCTTTTAATGGCTCTATATGTTTAATAAAAACCGGGAAAAGTAAGGCTATAGTAAACATAATCATGGTAGGAACCCCGTCGGCACGGGGGAAGGTATATTTAAAGGCAATGCCGCTCGATCCCAGAATCATTATAAAAGTCAGAATTAAAGCTGCTGCATTTGCCAGTATAATATCTTTCTTTGTAAGATAAATAAAGAGCCAGATTATAAGCCAAACCGGTATCATAATCGGGAAGATGAGCATCAGCCCTCCGAAAGCAGTGGCAAGGCCTCGTCCTCCTTTGAATTGGAGCCAGGGATTAAAGCAGTGGGCTAAAACAGCGAACGCCAGTGCAACTGCTGGATAACCAAAGTTTATTGGTAAAAGCAGCAAGACCAAATAAACAGAAAGCAATCCTTTTAAGGCATCTATAATAAATACAAGTATTCCGGTTAACTTAGAACCCGATACCTCAAAAGAGTTCATTGCACCGACGTTACCGGTTCCGTTTTCGGTGATATTTATACCCTTTGTCTGCTTTAAAATTAAGTAAGCTGTAGGAAAGGAGCCCAATAAATAGCCGATTATGACCGAGAATAAGTAATTCATTGTTAGATTATATATTATAGCAACTTAATACAGTGTGCAATTTAATAAATTTTACGGACAGCTATTGTGAAGGGAACGTCATCTGCACTAAATAATAAAATTATTTTGGGCGATATTATTGCAAGATAAAATGATTCATATTATATTTGGTACTCAAAATTATTACAAACGGTTTTTACTAAATCGTTTGTCGAGTAAGGCGGTTCTTTTATAAGATTGTACAATATGCGGGAATAGCTCAGTTGGTAGAGCGCATCCCGACAAGTCGGGATGATGTCGCATATGGGAAATATAAAATATAAGTTTATTTATCCCAGTTCTTTTATACATTTGATTTGTACGCGGGAATAGCTCAGTTGGTAGAGCGCAACCTTGCCAAGGTTGATGTCGCGGGTTCGAGTCCCGTTTCCCGCTCAAAGAATCCACGCAAGTGGATTTTATTTTTTGTGGTTTCTAATATATTCAAATCATTCTAAATTGCTACGGCGCTGTAGCCAAGTGGTCTAAGGCGAAGGTCTGCAAAACCTTTATTCGTCGGTTCGAATCCGACCGGCGCCTCAAGAGTAAAAAGAGTCTGTCACAGTACAGACTTTTTTTATTTACAGCCCGCTGGTTTCTTTATCCAAATATTCCTACAGAAGAGTCTTAAAAAAATTATAAATCAGTTTATAAGTGACCAGAAATTATTGAGATTATTACATGAAGTAAAGTGAAGTATAATTTTATATCAATAAAAGTATAATCATATATGAATCAAAAAATATGAAGAACATACTTGAGACGTATGTGTTGTTCAGCTATTTATTAGCACAATCGGGTTGCCTAGCACAATTGTTATGATCGATCCGCAATATACTTATTTCCTTACGCCGTGCATAAATCCCCTGTACGGCACCGAATGCTGAATGGTAATAAACGCCTTGCCGTCTATTGATTCAATAAGAGCTATAATTTTTTTCTGCTGTTTGCGCGGGACAATTAAGACGATTACTGCAACTCCGCCAGCGCCGCCTTCGGCAGGAAGAATTGTCACTCCGTATTTAGAACGGCGGAGTGCATCGGCAATTTTATCAGTGTCGTGTCTGGAGATAACATTCAGCTGAACGTAGCCGAGTCCGATTTTCTGTTCCAAAGAAATGCCAAGAATATTTCCTAAAGCGAAGCCGACCGCGTAGCCGAAGAGGTTCGGAATAACGTCAAGATGCTGAAAGATATATCTGATGGCGAAAACCCATATAAGCACTTCGAAGAATCCGGCGGCTGCGGCAAAATATTTTTTGCCCTGAACCACGAGAATGGTGCGCATTGTACCAATGGTTACATCACAGATTCGCATGAGGGCGATTAAGGCGGCACCGAGAACAGCGTCAAGCATAAGAAAGATCCCCTTTTTTAATTTTATATAAATCAATATTAAAATTAACAAATTTTATTTTATCTTTATAGAATAAAAAAATCACTTAAAATCTTACTATGTACGAAATTGAAAGGCGTGAACTCGCCGACAAGCTCTCTGAAAAAGGCATAGACGACATATTTGTATTGAAGGCAATAGGAGAAGTAGAAAGGCATCTCTTTGTACCGGTCGCTATGAAGCATCACGCGTATAAAGATGTAGCCTTGCCTATAGGATACGGCCAGACAATCTCGCAGCCTTACACGGTAGCATACATGACTCAGGCTTTAAGATTAAAACCCGGCTCGAAGGTACTGGAAATCGGCACCGGCTCCGGTTATCAGGCGGCGATATTAAAAAACATGGGAATGGATGTCTTCAGCATTGAGAGACAGTTTGATATTTACGCAAAAACACAGAAGCTTTTAGATAATCTTAGCATAAGGGTACATACTAAATGCGGCGACGGCACTATAGGCTGGGACGAATACGCGCCCTACGACGGTATAATAGTTACTGCCGGATCACCGAACGTGCCTGAATCGCTGAAGAAACAACTTGCGGTTGGCGCACGACTGGTGATACCGGTAGGCGGAAAGCAGTCACAGATATTAAAAATCATAACTAAGACGGACAGTGAAAAATTCGATGTTCTGGATATACCCGAATTTTCTTTTGTTCCACTTATAGGCAGAGAGGGTTGGAGCCAAAAGTAATAGTAATAGCTGGGCCCACTTGCTCGGGCAAAACCGGGCTGAGTCTTCTGCTTGCGGAAAGACTTGGGACTGAAATAATATCCGCAGACAGCCGGCAGATATACAGGCTTTTGGATATAGGAACAGCGAAACCGGATAAATCAGATTTAAAAAAGACAAAGCATCATTTTATTGATATTCTCGAACCCGATGAGAATTACAACGCGAGCCTTTTCGAAACAGACGCGTTAAAAGTAATTGATAATATTGCCGGAAGAGGATTAACGCCAGTAGCTGCGGGAGGTTCGGGTCTTTACATAAAAGCTTTAGTTGACGGAATTTTTGATGCGGTAGGAACAGATGAAGAGTACCGGCTGGAACTTGCGGAATTGAGGAAGAACTACGGTAACGAACGCCTCTACAAAATGCTGAAAGATGTTGATCCGGAAGGAGCCGGATCGATGCTGCCTCAGAACTGGAAGCGCGTAATGAGAGCGCTGGAAGTTTATCATCTTACAGGAAGAACTATTGGAGAACATCACAGCGATCACAAGAGAGAACTTCCGATTAAATTTTCAGTATACGGACTTCGATGGGAAAGGGAAAGGCTATATAAAAATATAGAAGCCCGTGTAGATAAAATGATGACCGAAGGACTTGTAGAGGAAACAAAATCTTTGCTTGACAAAGGATACAGCGAATCGTTAAATTCTCTTAACACTGTGGGATATAAAGAAATTATTGCTTATTTAAAGGGCGATTTTGATCTTAACAGGGCAACTGAACTCATAAAAAGGAATACGAGAAGATTTGCAAAGCGACAATTCACATGGTTCAACGCGGACGACAGAATCGTCTGGTTTGATATAAAATCTCAAAAGGATTTAACCATAACAGCGGAAAATATTCTCCGCAGAGAGGATCTTCAATGAAAGAAAAAATAAGAATCGCATCGGGACAGGGATTTTGGGGTGACCTGATAGACGCGCCGGCAGCACAGGTTACGAAGGGAGAAATAGATTACCTCGTAATGGATTATCTGGCAGAGGTAACTATGTCTATACTTCAGAAGCAGAAAAATAAAAATCCGAAGCTGGGCTACGCGAAAGACATCCCCGCGCTGATGAAGAGAATTCTTCCCGTCTGCAAGGAAAAGGGAATAAAAGTAATAACCAACGGCGGCGGTGTAAACCCTACCGCATGCGCCGAAGCTGTATTGCAGATGGCGGCCGAATTAGGAATCAAAGATCTTAAGATTGCGGTTGTTCTGGGAGATGACATAAAAGAAAGGCTTGATGAGATAACTGCAGAAGGATGCCTTCTCAACAATATGGAAACCGGCGAGCCGTTAACCGATGTTAAGGAAAAAGTTTTATCAGCAAACGTTTACTTCGGCGCGCTGCCCATTGTGGAAGGATTAAAGAACGGGGCCGATATAGTAATAACCGGCCGTACTACTGATACCGGACTTACGCTGGCCCCGATGATATACGAATTCGGATGGGATAAAAATAATTTTAATTTAATGGCAGCTGGTACGGTTGCCGGTCATATTCTCGAATGCGGGGCGCAGTCGTCAGGAGGAAATTTTCTGGGCGACTGGGAGTCAATACCGGATATGGCCGAAATCGGATTTCCGATAGCAGAGGCATTTCCTAACGGCGATGTGATCATAACAAAGCACGAAGGAACAGGCGGGAAAGTATCATTCGAAACAGTGGCCGAACAGCTTGTGTACGAGATAGGCGATCCAGAGTCATATATTACACCTGACTGCGTGGCCGACTTCTCATCGATTAAGCTTGAAGATCTCGGAGACGACAGAGTAAGGGTATTCGATGTGAAAGGGAAAGAGGCAACCGAGTTTTATAAAGTATCATGCTCTTACGCCAGCGGATATTCATCATCGGCTACATTAACCTACTCATGGCCGCAGGCATTAACAAAGGCAAAGGCAGCCGACGCGATATTAAGAAAGCGCATGGAAAATCTTAATCTTCAATTTGAGGAAATCAATACCGAGTATGTAGGCTTCAACTCATGCCACGGCCCCTTATCACCGGAATTAAATGAGGATAAGATAAACGAAATCATGCTGCGTGTAGCCGTAAGATCTCAGGATTACGAATCGGTTGAAAGATTCGGAAAAGAGATCGCTCCTTTAATACTCACCGGTCCTCCCAGCGTAACCGGATTCGCCGGAGGCAGACCGAAACCGAGCGAAGTGGTGGCTTACTGGCCAGCGTTAATCCCGAAGACACTTGTAAAACCGGAAGTGAAAATACTGGAGGCAGAAAAATGAAAATTAAATTAATCGACATAGCACACGGCCGCAGCGGGGATAAAGGAGACGCGGCAAACATAGGAATAATCGCATACGACGATGAAGGGTACGAAATAATAAAGAAGAAACTTACCTCCGCAAGGGTAAAGAGACATTTCAAAGGCATATGCAAAGGCGCGGTGGAAAGATACGAGCTTCCGAATATAAGAGCACTGAATTTTATTCTGCACAATACACTCGGAGGCGGAGGAACAATTTCTCTTAAACACGATGCGCAGGGAAAGACGCTTGCAGCTGCTCTGCTGAGAATGAAAATTGAGGTTTAAATCAGCATCGTTTTAAGTGAGGTAAGCATCTGCGAACCAGATGAATTATAATTAAATTTTAATACAGAATACTCGAAGGGATAACCAATGTACGAAGAGGAAGTAAAAGAGCTGAAGTCATATAAGAGCAGGATTGCAAGACTACGAGGTTATCTTTGACGTCGACAACAAAGAAGCAAAAGTAAGAGACCTCCAGCACCGTTCCACCGATCCTTCATTCTGGGACGACCAGATAAAAGCCCAGGGAATACTTCAGGAAATTAAGACTCTGGAATCGTGGGTTAATTTGTGGAAAGATGTGGATAAGAAGGCCGCCAATCTGGAAGAGTTTATCCAGCTAGCTCAATTAGAGAATGACGAATCTTTTGAGGAAGATATATTAAAGGAGCTAGAGTTCCTGAAAGAAGCAGTAGAGGGAGCGGAGTTCAAGAACATGCTGAGCGGCAAGGACGATCCGCACAACTGCATATTAACAATACATTCCGGAGCCGGCGGAACTGAGGCGCAGGACTGGGCGGATATGCTTTTAAGAATGTACCTGCGCTGGGGCGAACAGAACGGATTTAAAATGACAATTGCTGATATACTAGAAGGAGACGGAGCGGGTATAAAGAGCGCTACTGTTGAAGTCGAAGGCGAGTTCGCTTACGGTTATTTGAAGGCCGAAAACGGAGTGCACAGGCTAGTAAGGATTTCACCGTTCGACGCAAATAAAAGAAGGCACACTTCATTCGCTTCAGTATTTGTTATACCGGAAATAGATGATACGATAGAGATAGACATCAATCCGGCCGATTTAAGGGTTGACACTTACAGATCGGGCGGGAAAGGCGGACAGAACGTAAACAAAGTAGAGACGGCCGTACGCATTACACATATTCCCACCGGAACCGTCGCCGCGTGTCAGAGCGAGCGTTCTCAGCTTCAGAACCGAAACAACGCAATGAAACTGCTGAAATCAAAACTCTATCAGATAGAGAAAGAAAAGCAGGAAGCCGAACTGGATGAAGTAGAGAAAAGCAAGATGAAGATAGAATGGGGAAGCCAGATCAGATCGTATGTATTTCATCCTTATAATATGGTAAAGGATCACCGGACGGAAGAAGAGACGTCGGACGTGCAGGGAGTGATGAACGGAGATCTAAATAGATTTATCAAAGCTTTCCTGCTAAAGTACAGCCAGAATTAAACGCGGCTCGGTAAACTGCCTTGCTTGCAATAAGTATAAAAAGTGATTTTATCTCGATGATATATGG
>JBJKTB010000288.1:0-5274 GCA_046703345.1 Ignavibacteriaceae bacterium | reverse complement strand
CCTTAATTTGGTCACGTTGGTTTTCACTACGTCCATACCAACGCCTCTGCCCGATACGTTGGTTACTACTTCCGCGGTTGAAAATCCCGGAAGAAATATTAAATTGTATGCGTCCTGCCTCGACAGCTCCTTAGCCTTCTCGCGCGTTATCAGTCCCTTGTTTATCGCTTTTTCCTTCAGCGCTTCGGGATCTATTCCGTTTCCGTCGTCCTCTACGGTTATTATAATCTGGTTGCCTTCCTGCTCTGCCGAAAGAACTACAGTCCCCGTCGGATCTTTGCCGGCAGCCTTGCGCTTTTCGGGCGACTCAACCCCGTGATCCACGGAATTGCGTATTAAGTGATCAAGAGGATCGTTTATTTCTTCGATCAGCGTTTTGTCGAGTTCCGTGTCTTCGCCGTGTATTACAAGATTTACCTGCTTCTTAGTTTCGCGCGAAAGATCTCTTACCAGTCGGGGAAAACGGTTGAATACTTTTCCTATCTTTATCATTCGCGTCTTCATTACAACCAGCTGAAGCTCGTTCGTCATGAGTTCTATCTGCTTTGCCGCGTCGGCCAGGTCTCTCGAGAACTTCGTGCCTTCGTACTCAAGCGCTACCTCTGAGTTTACCTGAGCAAGCCTGTTGCGCCCCAGTACAAGCTCGGAAGCTATGTTAAGCAGCTCGTCAAGCCTCTCCACGTCAACCCTTATTGTATTATCCGACTTCACCGCCGCTGCCGCTGCTTTCGGCTGCTCTTTTTTAATTTCCTGTACAGGCGTCTTAACCTTAGCCTGCGCCGGTTGTTCCGCGTCCGCAGGAACTTTTGCTTTCGCAGGTGCCGGTACTTCGGCTTCCGCCATAGCTGCAGCCTCCGCCGCAACCGGAACTTCCGCAGTTACTGGTTCCTCCTCTTTTGTCCCTGCGGCGCCTTCCAGCTTGTCTATCAGCTCTGAGAGTACATCTACCGTGTCTTCAACAGGTATGTTCTCGTTCTGCTGCGTCTCTATGCAGTAAAGCAGTTCCTTAATCTTATCGTAGGCGAGTAGAATTCCGTCCATCAGCTCGGGATCCAGCTTGGCTTCGCCTTTTCTCAGCTTGTTAAGTATGTCTTCACATCTGTGAGTAACTCTGGTAAGCCGCTCGAGACCTAAAAATCCCGAAGTTCCCTTTATAGTATGAAACGACCTGAATATTTCATTCAGGAGCTCGCTGTCCTCAGGGCGGTTTTCCAGCTCTATGAGGTTATGATCGAGCTTCTCAAGGATTTCCTTGGTTTCTACCAAAAAACTTTCAACGATCTCCTTCATTTCGGGATCGTTCAGCATAGCGTATTGTGAATTGTCGTCCATAACTAAGAAAATAATTTGTCTATTTCGTCTTGAGAAGTCTTACCCTTCTCTTCGTTAATTATTGAGTCAACCACTTCCTGCCTTTGGGCGGATTTGTTGTAGCGCGCGTTTGGATCGAAGGAGGATGTCTCGGGAAATGCGTGCTCTTCCGCTGTGAATTCCTTTATGTCGCTTTCCTTGAGATCCACTATTAATGAAGCCAGCTTTTCCTGTACGGATTCTATAAGATGATTTACCGCCGCAAGCTGCTGAGAGGTTATGTCCTGAACCTGAAGCGAAAGAGTAATGTTGTAGGCATCGTTCTTCATCTTATCCATCGAAGTAACAATCTGCGATAAAATCTGCTCTACGTGGTTGTTTATTTCGTACTTCTGCAGAAGTAGTACAGCTTCATTATTACCGGCTATAACCTTCTTTAATTCGCTCATTAATTCTTTGCGCTTCTGCTCTTTAGTTAGAAGGTTTTTGCAGTTGTTTTCTATTCCGGAAGCGTCGTTCGATATCGCGTCTACTATATCGAGAATTTCGGTCGTTGCCAGCTCTGTTGCGCTGGTTACGTTTGTTATCTGATCCGTCGCCTTCGGTATTTTGCTGGTGCTGTCTGCAATCGACTGGTTGATATTCTCCAGCAGCGGAACTGTCTCCTTCATAAAATCTATAATGCTCTGAATTACGGGTATTAACTTTTGTCCGTAGCGAAAGACCAGCTTAAGATCGTTAAGTCTTTCGAACAGCTCGCTCATATTCGATACTTGTTTCATTTCATTCCTTTCGCTTTACGCTACGGTTACTATCTGGTCGATTTTTTCCTTCAGCACCTGCGGAGTGAAGGGCTTTACAATATAGTTGTTCACTTTTGCCTGCAGCGCTTCTATAATATCTTCCTTTACGCCTCTGGTGGTAACCATTAATATCGGAAGCTGTGAAAGCTTTGAATCGCCTCTCACGGTTTTTACAAGTTCCAAACCGGACACAACAGGCATGTTCCAGTCGGTTATAAGAAAATTAATCGATCCGTCGGCGTTTAATTTCTCAAGGGCCTCTTTGCCGTCCCCTGCTTCAACGAAATCTTCGTACCCCAAATTTTTCAGCGAGTTAACGACGATCCTCCTCATAGTAACCGAATCGTCTACTACTAAAAATCTAAGTCCCATCTTCTCTTCCTCAGTTTATATATTTTGATACTTCGTATGCGATCCTGTTCGGATCGAACGGTTTTATTAAATACGAATTTGCGCCGCACTGCATCCCCTTCTCTATCTCTTCGTTTCCGGAAAGTGAGCTGAGTATGATTATAGGGATTTCCCTGAACTCATCGTTGCTTCTGATCGATTTTATGAGCTCGAACCCGTCTACATTGGGCATGTTCAAGTCGGTGATTATCAGATTAATTTTCTCAGACGGCAGCTTTTCAAGCGCCTCCATACCGTCTGAAGCAGGAATAATCTGATACCCCCTCATTGATAAGGCGAAAGAAATAAATTTTCTTATTGACGGCGAATCATCCGCCACCAAGATCGTCTTTTTCATCTAGCAAATCACTCCTTTTTATAACCGATCGTTTTCGGGAAACTAACTAATTTAAATGCCTTGGATATCATGTGCAGCGTCTCTGCGTATCCTATAAACAGATATCCGCCTTTGTTCAGTGAATTATATAAGTGAGATACGACTTTTATCTTCGACTTCAGATCGAAATATATTAAAACGTTGGCGCAGAAAATTACATCGAAGTTTAGCATCGCTCTCATACTCAGATCATCGTAAAGATTCATGGTCTTAAATGTAACATGTCTCTTCACGGCCGGGTCAAGCTCAAAACTGCTCCCGTTCGCCCTGAAATACTTCTTTAGGTAATACGGCGGTGTATTGCGGATGGAATATTCCTTGTACACTCCGCTCTTCGCAGTATCAATTACAGTTTGGTTTATATCCGTCCCGACTATCTCGAAATCCAGATCCGGGTACTTGGGCTTGAGCAGTTCAAGTATTGTAATTGCCACGGAATATGCCTCTTCGCCGGAAGACGAAGCCGCGCTCCATATCCGCAGTTTTCGCCCCCCTGCTCTGGCCTTTGCCGCTAGAAGCGCGGGAATTACCGACGATACAAGCACATCAAGCTGAGGCTGGTTCCTGAAAAAGAACGTTTCGTTAATTGTTATTGCCTCGTACAGAAAACTCTTCTCGTTGTTTCTGCCGCTGTTGTACTTCAGGTAATCGAGGTACTCTTCGTAAGAGTTCATGTTCAGAAAACCGATCCTCTTAAGAAGCCTGCTTGCAAGAAGGTACTTCTTGTTGTCCTGAAAATATATTCCGCAGTTGTCGTATATATATTTTCTTAAATCTTCAAAAGATTGATTCGAGAGAACCGGTTCGTTTCGAAGATTGCCGTGAAACTGATCATACTGTTTAAATGCGGTATTCTGAAATTGATCCATTATCTGTTTTCTGGTTAATTTGTGTTATGACGAAAGTCTCTGTGAAATTATAAATTGCGCTCTTTCACTAATCATTTCTTCGCTGTCGGTTGCCAGCTTTGTAAGTGCCTCATCGCTCTTAGGATGGCTTATGTTATCCAAAAGCTCAAGCAGCTTCAGTTTGTTCCACATATTGTCGTCCGATATCATCTTATCCACAAAAAGAAGCGCCGCTTCAATATCTAAACTAAAAAGCAGTTCCATTGAAAGACGCCTTATCTCTTCATCCGGATTGTCCAGACCTTTTGCAAGCGAATCGCACATGTTGCGCTGCTGCAGCGGCGGAAGCATCTTTATTATTCCGTCGCCGGTGTTCTGCAGTGTGCTGTAAATTAGCTGAAGCAGGTTCTTTGTATTCGGCGCGTTCTTGTTTATCAGATCGCTGATCATAGGGAAAATTATATTGCCGCATTCGTAAAATTTCGGCTCAAGTATGCCGTCCAGCTCCATGTCGTCCCCGAATATCTTTAAACCGGCCGAGATAATTTCTTCATCGTTGAACGATTCTATCAGTCCGGCCGCTACTTTCTTGTATTTAGGCTCGGCTTCAGAAAGCGTATATAAAATAGCGTTCTTCATCCTGTCGTCAAACGGAATTTCTAGTTCGTATTTTTCTTTTAATACTGATATAGAGCCGATTACCGGCCATATTAGCACACCTTCCATTTTTTGCAGCTCCGATATAAGGAAGTAAAACGTCTCTTCGCTGCCTATAAGTCCCATGCTCTCAATTATCGAGAACCTCGTAAGCTCATCCTCGGTTTTGTATTTTTCTGTTATGAAATCGAGCGCTGCTTTAGATCCTATCTTACCCAATGCCTCAATTACCATCGGCTTAAAAAGCTCGTCCTTCTCGTAAACTTCAAGAAGCAGATCAAGCGACTCTTCGCTGCCGAGATTACCCAGCGCTTCCACACATGCTAGGATGTTGTTGCTGTTTACTGCTGTTTTTAACTGACTTAAAATTTCCGGTGAGGCTTTACGGTCTCCTATCAGACCAAGCAGATCTATTATGAATTTTTTATCGTCATCGTCTCCGGAATTTAAATAGCCGAGCATGGCGTCTACCGATTCTACTCCGATCTTTAAGAGAATCTCTCCGGCCAGATTTCTTACCGAAATCTCGGACGAGGAAACGTATTTTACTAAATTCTCGGCGATCGTTTTGCTTCCGTTAAACGTTAACGCAAGGTCCACGGCGTTTCTTACTCCTTTGTCCGGATCGGTTATCATACCGCATACGGTTTCGGTAAGCTGCTCTGGAATTCCCTCGCTCATCATAACTTCAATTGCCGCGCAGCGCTCTGCCGGATCATCCGACTTAAGCTGCTCAAGTCTGCTGTCGTCTAATGTCTCTTTTCGAACCATCTGCCTGCTGTTCCCTCAATTTTTTTTAATTTCCCTGATCGGTATTTAAATCTCGTAACTATTGTAATTATCGAAATATCCTGCCTAATCTTTAGCC
>JBJKTB010000287.1:0-5194 GCA_046703345.1 Ignavibacteriaceae bacterium | reverse complement strand
GCATATTGCCTTTAACGAACCCGGATCATCGCTCGGATCGCTTACAAGAGTTAAGACGTTAACAATGGATACTATCATCGCAAACTCCCGATTTTTCGACAACGACGTAAATAAAGTTCCCAAAA
The DNA here is from genome assembly GCA_046703345.1 of Ignavibacteriaceae bacterium. Taxonomy (GTDB): domain Bacteria; phylum Bacteroidota; class Ignavibacteria; order Ignavibacteriales; family Ignavibacteriaceae; genus FEN-1297. Next base: position 5,069 of record JBJKTB010000287.1, on the reverse strand, counting down.
CCGCGCTTACTGTCGGGGTAAAGACTGTTCTTGACGCCGAAGAAGTGATGATTCTTATAAGCGGCCATAATAAAGCCAGAGCACTTGCTAAAGTTGTAGAAGAAGGAGTAAATCACATGTGGACGGTTAGTGCTTTGCAGCTGCACCCTAAAGGAATGATTGTCTGCGATGACGCTTCAACATACGAACTTAAAGTAGGCACCGTCAGATACTTCAAAGATATTGAAGCGGCCAACCTTGACCCTGAAACTCTTCTTAAATAAAAAAAAGACCATACGGTGGGAGTACCCTCCAGCAATATTTATTCGCTTTATCTCCCACCGGTATGGTGCTTAAATCATTTTTGGTCAACAACAAATTCTTAACATCAACAAACATGCCGCATAAAATCATCTGTTTTACGAATTTTTTAGCTTTTGTACCGTACACTTTTGAGATTTGATTTATTTTGAGGCATAAATGATAAGTATAACTACTTGAAAATATTCAGCATAAAGTAATGTTTAGCAGAAACATTTAGCGGCCTCGGGATTTTCGCTTAAACGGGTTTTGTTAATGGTGTAAGATTACTGTTCTGAAACAGCCTAAGCAAATGGCATCTAAGTTTTGCGCATTTTCTTCCAATTACAAAAAACGGATAAAATTAATACTGATCTGCGAAGTTATTCAGGTAAAAAACCATAATTTGAAATATTATATCTTCGATAAAATAATCTCAAACATTTTTCTGCCTGTCTCTATTGCACTGTCGTTCGGAAGGAATTTGGGATTATGCAGCCCGTGCCTCTCGTCTTTTGAGGTGCCGAGCCAGAACATAAATGAGGGATATTTCTGCGAGAAAAAGCCGAAGTCCTCGCCGGTCATCTTATAGCCGCAGTCGATAAAATTAAATTCTGCAGAAATTGCGGGAACCACTCTATCGTACAATTCATCGTCTACTAATACTTCCGGGTATGAAGCTCCGTATTCTATATTTACCTTCACCTGCGTCATCTCCTCCACGCCTTGGGTCAGGCGATTTATCTTTTCGAGATAGCCGTCAAGTCTGGCTCTGCTCAATCCGCGTATCGTCCCTTCAAGTCTTGCAAAACCGGGAGTGATGTTTCTTACTTCGCCGGCGGTTATCTTACCCATCCCGAATACGAAAGGTTCCGTAATATCTTTAGGTATCCTGTCGACTGAATCCGTAAAAGATCTCAGCGCGTTAAACGCGTTCTTACCGCGCTCGGGGAAAGCGACGTGTGAGCTCTCGCCGATAAACTCTATGTTAATTTCAACAGATGAAGCGAACAGCACGCCTTTTGTACTCGCCGCAGTACCTTCAGGAAACTCGTCTGTAACATGGAGTGCAAAAGCGTTTTTAATTAAAAACTTATCAAATATGCCCGTACCGTAAAATTCCATCGCTCCGCCGCCGCTTTCTTCAGCAGGCTGAAACAGAAATAATATATTCTTCTTAATATTACTTTCAAGAACGTATTTTAAAAATGCAAAAAGAATTGATGTGTGTACGTCGTGCCCGCAGGCGTGCATATATTGATTAACCGACTTGAAATCTATATTATTTTCTTCGCTTATTGGAAGTGCGTCAATGTCCGCTCTGAACAGAATATACTCTCCTTCAACCGGTTTATATTCGACTAGTAGCCCGGTTGGATACGGAGTATGAATTTTTAACCTTCCTTCGCGGTCAATCCCGCGTATGCTTTCGGTTAGAAGTTTTGTAGTTTCGAATTCCTTAAATGACAGCTCGGGATTTCTGTGAAGGATGTGCCGGAGTTCTACGGGATTATTAGTCATATCATTTCTTTGATGATTTTAAACCTTGAAATTAACCGGATCTTTTATCCGCATAAAAGATCCGGCTGTGTTTAAGAATCAATTTATTATAATTCGAACGCTTCCACAAGGGCTTTCACAGCCTTTTCCTTGTACTTTTCTTCCACGAGACATGAAATTTTTATCTCGGAAGTTGTCACTAATTTTACAGGTATTTTTTCCAACGCTTTGAAATACTTTGACGCCACACCGCTGCTGGATTTCATTCCGATTCCTACGATGGATATCTTCGTAAAACCGCTGTGATAATGAACGTTCATGTTTTTCATGTCCTTCAGTATCTGTGAAAGAGCCTTAGCTACGTGTGACTTCTTTTCTTCAATTACGGTAAAGGATATGTTAAGTCCGGTATTGCTGATAACCGAGATCATGTCGACGTTTAATCCTTCCTTGGCAACCTTTTCGAAAATCTGCTGAACAAGGTTAAAATCTAATGGAAGATTTGAAAGCGTTACCTGCGTTTGATTGTCCATTACGCTTAAGCCGGAAACCACCGGCTGCTCAATATTCTTTTTCATGACGAAACTTCCCTCCTCATCGGAAAATGTTGAACCGCAATAAATTGTAATTCCAAATTTTTTAGCTATCTCAACCGATCTGCTGTGAAGCACTTTAGCACCCAGACTCGACATCTCAAGCATCTCGTCATAAGTAACATATTTTAATTTTTTCGCGCCGGGATGAAGCCTGGGATCGGTTGTATAAATTCCAGCCACGTCGCTGTATATCTCGCACTTGGCTTTCAGCGCAGCCGCAAGCGCTACTGCCGAAGTATCCGACCCGCCTCGACCTAGTGTCGTTATTTCACCTTCCTCGGTTATTCCCTGGAAACCGGTAACAATAATAGCATCGTTTTCCTTCAGCAGCTTTTTAAGCTTTGTTGTTTTAAGATTTTTTATCCTTGCCTGCGTAAAATCACCGGTGGTCATTATCTCGGCCTGAAATGCATTCAGCGATTTGCTTTTTATACCGATGTCGTTCAGCGAGATAGAAAGCAGAGAAGCCGATACCTGTTCGCCGGTTGTAAGAAGCATATCCATTTCTCTCGGTACGGCTTCTTCGGTTATTTCTTTTGCAAGCTTTATAAGATTGTCAGTAGTCTTTCCCATAGCTGAAACGACTACAACAAGTTTAGTCCCCCCCTCAATTTTGGAAGCTATTTTCTTAGCCACGTTTTTAATTTTTAACGTGTCGGCAACGGAGCTTCCGCCGTATTTTTGGACTATTATTTTCATCTTCCTTCTCTTCTTAACTGTTTTGGTATCTTCTTAAATCTTTGTCTTTAATTTTTTTGATGACCGGCTCTCAAAGCTTTCTCAGTTCTTCCATTAATTGAGTTTTGCTCTTAGTCTTCTCATCGACCTTCTTAAGCAGTTTAGCCGGTACTCCCGCCATCACGGTGTAAGGCTCCACATCTTTTACTACAACCGAGCCGGCCGCGATGACGGCGCCTTTCCCCACTCTTACGCCCTCAAGCACAACCGCGTTCGCGCCGATAAGAACATCGTCTTCTATTACAACCGGCGCTGCGCTCGGCGGTTCAACCACTCCGGCAAGGACGGTACCCGCTCCGATATGGCAGTTTTTCCCTACGATCGCTCTGCCTCCTACAACAACGTTCATATCTATCATCGTTCGCTCCCCTATAATCGCGCCTATGTTCAAAACAGCCCCCATCATTATTACGCAGTTATCACCGATCTCCACTAGATCTCGGATAATCGCGCCCGGTTCAATGCGTGCTTTATACTTTGTCAAATCAGCAAGAGGAATCGCGGAATTTCGCCTGTCGTTCTCTATACGGAATTTTTTTATCTTGTCCTTATTGGATTCGTAAAATGTCTGAAACTCAGCGTGTTCGCAGAATAATATTCCGGATTCCCCGTTTCCGTAAAAGTCGAGCTCTTTAAAATCAATCCCGCTTAATTCTCCCTGAAGGTATGCCTTCACGGGAGTTTTTTTTACCGAGTTTGAGATATAATTTATTATCTCGTAAGAATCCATTTTAAGCCTCTTTACTTTTTATTTTTGATTAAAAATTAACGTCCCTAATATCAGACGCCGAAAACAACTTCCTTGAAAGAATAAAAGCCGTTCTTCTTCTTGAGGGCGAATTGAGCCGACTTTAAAATACCTTCTGCAAAAGTTCTTCTTGAAGTCGCGCGATGGGTAATCGAGAGTATTTCTCCGAGCCCTCCGAAGCTTACCGTATGATCGCCGGCCGCGTTGCCCAAACGCAGAGACGAAATGTTAATTTCTTTTTCCGGGAACAGTCCGGCTATCATTTTCGCGGTGCCGGAAGGTTTGTCTTTCTTAAAACGGTGATGAGTTTCGGTAATCTCCACGTCCCATCCGTCTAAAAATTCTTTTGCTGTATCGGCGAGTTTCAGCATTACCTGAATCCCGATAGAATAATTGTAGCTCTGAACCACAGGTACTTCTTCCGAAAGTTTTTTCAGCAGTTCAATCTGGGCATCCGATAGACCTGTGGTGGCAATAACAAGAGGCACATGGTATTTTGCGACAACCGCAATAGTCCTTTCCAGAACGTCAGGCAGAGAACAATCTATTATAATATCCGGTTTGCCATCAGACTTTTCCCCATCTAAGTCGTATTTATATACCTGATTGTTACCGCCTTCGGTAAATACTGTAAGGACTTCTCCTCCGAGTCGTCCCGAGGTGCCTATTAAACCGTAATTAAATTTATCAGTCATAAAATTCAAAATATTAATAATTGATTAAGCGAGTTTTTTTATCTCTTCATCAAGAAGAGCTTCGTTTTTCTTAGTAAGAGGAGTTAACGGAAGACGCAGAGTGTTTGAGCAGAATCCCAGTTTGTACATAACGTATTTTACAGGAATCGGACTAGTCTCGATGAAAAGTGCGGTCATCATGCTGAGGTAAGCATTGTTATACTTTCTAGCAGCATCGAGATCGCCGGCAAGCATTGCGTTTGTAATCTTCTTTAGCTGCTTCGGATAGGCGTTCGAAAATACGGATATAATTCCCTTCCCCCCGAGAGCCATAATAGGAATCGTCTGATCGTCGTTTCCCGAATATACATCAAAGGAATCCGGTTTTAACGAAACCAAATGAGCGATTTGTGAAATATTGCCGCTGGCTTCTTTTATTGCCGCAACGTTAGGACAAGCTGCGGCTATTTTAACAGCAGTTTCCGGCAGAATATTCATGCCGGTTCTTGAAGGTACGTTATAAAGCATTACCGG